>JAICIW010000051.1 GCA_025928735.1 Rhodanobacteraceae bacterium
ATGAGAGCACCGTTGCCACTCATGACGCCACTGAAATCGTCTGAGGCGTTGCTCAATTGCAGATTCTGCCCACCCACTGGTGACTGCCCATCCAGTACCACCGTTCCGTTACCCGAAAGGCTTCGGATCGTTACCGTGCCTGGCGTATTTGAAATATCCAAGGCAGTGCCCGAAATATCGAAAACGCCGTTGTCAATGACGCTGCTGGACGCCGCGAGACTGCCGAGACCGGTGAGGGCCAGTGTCCCTTCACTGATCAAGGTACTGCCGCCATAGCCGTTCATCGCTGCAAGAAGCAACGTGCCTGGACCGGTTTTGATCAGGCTATCGGAGGAGCCGCCGGCGATTCCATTGGCGACGGTCAGAGTTGCACCGGAATCAACTTGCACCGTACTCGGCAGGGGTGTAGGTGCGGAAAGCAAAACAAGCGGGTGTGTGAGCGTAAACGATGCAGCGGCTTCCAACGTTCCTCCTTCCAGAGTCACTGCACTACCGGGTGCACCCAGATTGGCATCGCTCGAAACGGCCAGCGTGCTGCCACCCGCGTCGCCAATTACAAACATTCCCCCGGTGAACGTGTTGGCACCGGTCAATGTCAGGGTGCCGGTACCCTCCTTCTCGAAACCACCATCCCCGGAAATCACGCCGCCGTACGTCAAATCGGCATCATCGAAGAAGAACGACAGCGTGCCTTGATTCAAAATGTCGCCCGCGACCGACCCCGTGTGGACGCTCCCCAACTGCAGTTGCGCACCTTGATCGACCGTGGTGAGACCGGTGTAGGTATTCGCGCCGACCAGTGTCAGGAAGCCGCTCGAAACCGTAAGGCCGCCCGAACCACTGATGACGCCCTCGAAAGACGAATCGCCGCTCACCTCCAGATTTTCGTCCCCGAGCACTATTGCCCCGCGACCACCCAATTCCTTGACTGACGCGCCGGTTGTCGTGCCGGAAACGTCCAACGTCCCGACCCCGTCAATTACAACGCTGTTGGAATCGGCAATGCTGCCATTGCCAGTCAGCGATAACTTGCCGCCCTTGATGTCCGTCTGGCCGGTGTAGGTATTCGAGCCCGTCAGCGTCAGCGTGCCTGCGCCGGCCTTGGTCAAGCCATCGGCACCGATCAGAACATTATTGATGATGACCTTGTATCCGGCGCCACCGGTGCCACCGTCGCCCACCTCGATGGTGGGCGAGTCCCCGCCTCTATCAACCAGACTCAATGCATCACCGGTCAGCATGTAACCGTCGACCGAAAAATTCATTCCGCTGATGCTGACGGCGCCTGGGCTGTCGTCCACGGTCACGAGACCCGGAATGCCTTGAAATATCGCGAATCCAGGTTGTGGCGACATCGTTGCCGGAGCATCGCCGTAGATATCGGTCCAGGTGGCCGACCTGAGCGACCAAGTACCGCTGCCACCTGACGTGTTGGCCGAAACTGGTGCCCAGATATTCAAGACAGGCGGGGGAATCGGCGGATGATCGGGACGCAGGTCGGGTTTGGCTGGCGACGCTCCAGCCGAGGCCGCGGGAGCAAACGATGCGACGACGCTGGTCCGGTTCGGTGAAATGACGGGCCACGTATGGTCGCCGGCAGGAACGCTGGCCGAAACCAGCGACGAGGCATTCAACAGATCATGTGGCGGCACCGCCTCATTGTCGAGGCAAAACTCCGTGGTGGCGGATGGCGATGTTGCGGCGACGGCCGCGGAGGTGCACAACGTGACGATGTCAGCCCCATTCTGCGTTGTAGCGAACCGCGCGTCATCGCTGCCAAGGGCGGTGTTCACAACCGGTGCCCCAATATTCAATCGGCCAAGCGGCGGCGCGGCATGGTTGAGGCGCGAATCCGTTACGGAGCGAGGGGGTACGGCGGCCAAAGCCTCAGTTGCGCACAACGCGAGGGCACCAGCGACAGCCAATGCAAGCGAACGTTTGCGACTTTGATGCATATGCCACCCCCTGGTCATTTTTTCGTCCTTGCGATTTGGCCATCCGGCGCAAACAAACCGCAGTCTTCAATCGGCTTTCAAAAGTCACTCACCCTTGAAGCAAGTTCGGAGAATGGAGTTTCAGACAAACCGCGCCCGAGCGACCTGCCCGCGCCGCCAACATCAACAAACGGCAACCCTCTCGGACAAACCTCGCGACGCATTCATTATCGCCCCTTCGGTCATTATCGCCCCTTCGGTCCCAACCCCGGCGCAAAGGCATCAGTGTTTGGCGCTTGGGGTTGCCCACTTGGCGCCAAACAATACGCGTGGCGATCATATTCTTGGACACCCGCCGTTTCAATGTGACTCGAAGCCATGGAATCGACCTGTCCATGCGCATCTGGCAAAACCCCGCAACGCGATGAGCCATCGGCCATCAAAACATGTGCTTCTCGATCCCGAGGTGCGCCATGATCTTGCTGCCGATTTCCTCGATGGACGTGTGGGTGGTGTTGAGCGAGGGAATGTCCTCGCGGCGGAAGATGCGGTCGGCGACCGCCAGTTCGTGGGCGCAGCGATTGAGCTTGGCGTAGGAGCTGCCGGGGCGCCGCGCTTCGCGCACCTGCGCAAGGCGGATCGGATCGATGGTCAATCCGTACAGGCGGTTGCGGCAACCTTCGAGGCGTTTGGGCAGGTAGTCGCGTTCGAGATCCTCGTCCGTCAGCGGGTAGTTCGCGGCCTTCACGCCGTAATGCAGCGCCATGTACAGGCAGGTCGGCGTCTTGCCCACGCGCGACACGCCGACCAGCACCACGTCGGCCTGGCTGTAGTCGACGTCGATGCCATCATCGTGCGCCAGCGCGTAATTGGTGGCATTGATGCGCGCTTCGTACTGGTTGAAGTCGACCATGCCGTGTGCGCGATTGACCGCGCCGGAACGGCGGGTGCCGAGTTCCAGTTCCAGCGTACCCACGAACGGCGCCATGACATCGACCATCAGCGCGCCCGATTCCGCGATGATCTCGCACAACTGCGGATCGACCACGGTGTTGACCACGATAGGACGCTCGGCGTTCTGCGCATACACGGTCTTGATGCGCAGCGCCGCCGCGCGCGCCTTGTCGGGCGTGTCCACGAACGCGATGCGATGGCCGTCGAACTGCACGCCCTCGAACTGCGCGAGGATGGAATTGCCGATGGTCTCGGCGGTAATACCAGTGGAATCGGAAACAAAAAAAACCGTCCTGCGGCCGTTGCCGTTCAAAGCCATCTCCTTGCATCACGCGATGGCCGAGTGTATCCGCGCCGAACGCGTGCCGTGGCGCGGCTTGTGTCCGCTTCGGATGCCCGCGAAAATAGACCGTTTACGGGCCATCGGCCCACTCATGGAGATCGTCGTGACCGAACTTGTCCTGTGGCTGGACCAATTGCGCATGACCGACCTTGCCAAGGTCGGCGGCAAGAACGCATCGCTGGGCGAAATGATCGGAAACCTCGCCAAGCTGGGTGTGTCGGTTCCGGGCGGGTTCGCCACCACGGCCGACGCGTTCCGTGAATATCTGGAAAAGAGCGGCCTCGCCGACCGGATCCAGAAACGGCTCGCGACACTGAACGTCGAAGATGTCACCGCATTGGCCGCGGCCGGCAAGGAAATCCGCGGCTGGATCGTCGATACCAAGCTGCCAGACGAATTGGAGCAGGCCGTCCGCGACGCCTACGCGAAACTCTGTCGGGACGCAGGCGGGGAAAACATCCCGGTCGCGGTGCGCTCCTCGGCGACCGCCGAAGACCTGCCGGACGCGTCATTTGCCGGCCAACAGGAAACTTATCTCAACGTCACCGGCATCGAGGACGTGCTGCACAAGGTCAAGGAAGTCTTCGCCTCGCTCTACAACGACCGCGCGATCGCCTATCGCGTGCACCAGGGTTTCAAGCACGAGGAGGTATTCCTCTCGGCCGGCGTGCAGTTAATGGTGCGTTCGGACATCGGCGCGTCGGGCGTGCTGTTCACGCTCGATACGGAATCCGGTTTTCGCGGCGTGGTGTTCGTCACCGCGAGCTATGGCCTCGGCGAGATGGTCGTGCAGGGCGCGGTCAATCCCGACGAGTTCTACGTGTTCAAGCCGACGCTGAAGGCCGGCAAGCACGCGGTGTTGCGCCGCAGCCTCGGCGCCAAACAGCAGCGCATGGTGTATTCCGACCAGCCTGGCGAACGCGTTCGGATCGAAACGACACCGGACGAGCTGCGCCGCACGTTCTGCATCAGTGACGCGGACGTGCAGGATTTGGCGAAACAGGCGCTGGTCATCGAGGACCATTACCAGCGTCCGATGGACATCGAGTGGGCAAAGGACGGCGCCACCGGCAAGCTCTACATCGTGCAGGCGCGTCCTGAAACGGTGAAGTCGCGCGCGCATGCGACACAATTGGAACGTTTCCAGTTGAACGAGAAGGGCAAGGTGTTGGCGGAAGGCCGTTCGATCGGCCAGAAGATCGGCGCCGGCACCGCGCGTGTGATCCGCTCGCTGGACAAGATGCACGAGTTCAAGGAAGGCGACGTGCTGGTCGCCGACATGACCGATCCCGACTGGGAGCCGATCATGAAGCGCGCCGCGGCCATCGTGACCAACCGCGGCGGCCGTACCTGCCACGCCGCGATCATCGCGCGCGAGCTGGGTGTGCCGGCGGTGGTCGGTACCGGCGACGCGCTGCAGAAGATTCCGGACGGCCACGCCGTCACCGTCTCGTGCGCCGAAGGCGACACCGGTTTCATTTACGACGGCAAATTGAAGTTCGAACGCATCACCGCCGATCTCGGCGACATGCCGCCGGCGCCGCTCAAGATCATGATGAACGTCGCCAACCCCGAGCGCGCGTTCGACTTCGGGATGCTGCCGAACCAGGGCATCGGCCTGGCGCGACTGGAAATGATCATCGCCAGCCACATCGGCGTGCACCCGAAGGCGCTGCTGCAATACGAACAGCAGGATGCCGAGACGAAAAAGAAGATCGACGAGCGCATCGCCGGCTATGCGGGACCGGTCGAGTTCTACGTCGACCGACTCGCCGAAGGCATCGCCACCATCGCGGCATCGGTGTATCCGAAGACCGTGATCGTGCGCATGTCGGATTTCAAATCCAACGAATACGCCAACCTTTTGGGCGGCAGCAAATACGAACCGCACGAGGAAAATCCGATGATCGGGTTCCGCGGCGCATCGCGTTACGTCGACGCTTCGTTCGCCGAAGCGTTCGGGCTCGAATGCAAGGCGGTCAAGAAAGTGCGCGAGGCGATGGGCCTGGACAACGTATGGGTGATGATCCCGTTCATCCGCACGCTGGACGAAGGCCGCAAGGTCATCGAGGTGCTGAGGACCAACGGCCTGAAACAAGGCGAGAGCATCGGCGGCAACGAAGCGCTGAAGGTCATCATGATGTGCGAGGTGCCGTCGAACGCGCTGCTCGCCGATGAATTCCTCGACATCTTCGACGGCTTTTCGATCGGCTCGAACGATCTCACGCAATTGACGCTGGGCCTCGATCGCGATTCCTCGATCGTCGCCAGCCTGTTCGACGAACGCAATCCGGCGGTGAAAAAACTCTTGTCGATGGCGATCCAGGCTGCACGTGCCAAGGGCAAGTACGTGGGCATCTGTGGGCAAGGCCCATCCGACCACGCCGATCTCGCCGAATGGCTGATGGACCAAGGCATCGAATCGGTGTCGCTGAATCCCGATACTGTCGTCGACACCTGGCTGCGATTGGCGAAACACAAGGGTTGATCAACTGCGACCACCGCTCGAAGACCGCGAGCGTGCGCGTTCGAACAGGCTCCGGCGATAACCCCCAACGTGATTCCGGGCGCGCGTGAGCGCGACCCGGAATCTGCCTGGTACAGGCCGAAAAGCAGATTGACTCGCCGCGTCCTGAGGCTCGCCCTTCGGGCCCTCGGCTTCGCCGATGTTCGCTACGGCGTCCCTGCTTCCGCAGTCGGGTTTCGCCGGAATCACGAAGCCGATCCGGGGCGGCCCCGGAATGACGGCAGCCCTCCGGCACGAGCGTTCACAGGCCTCTGTGCCATTGGTCATCGTGACCACGCGGCATCTGCATGGCATGCTTGGGCGTTCGACGCGTCGCGACCGGATCCGGCGCACGCAACCGCCCATCGCCGACGGAAAACTCATGAAGACTCCCTGGTTGCGCGCGCTCGCGCTGTGCCTGATCGCTCCCCTCGCGTCGACCGCGGCGACGCCAGCCGCGAGCAAGCCGGTCGCGTCGAAATATGACCCGCAGGCGTTGTTCGCGCCGTTTCATTACCAGGACCCGGTCAATCGCTATCGCAATGCCGACGGGCGGCGCGGTCCGGATTACTGGCAGAACCGCGCGGACTACGAAATCCACGCGACGCTCGATCCCAAAACCAAAACCCTCACCGGCACCGAGACGATCACCTACACCAACAACAGCCCGCAGCCACTCGGCTACCTGTGGCTGCAGCTTGATCAGAATCTGTATCGCGTCGACGCGCGCGGCAACTTCTCCGGTGACAGCGCGCCGAAATTCGATGAACACACCAAAGGCGACGTGATCACGTTGGTGGAAGTGATTGGCGACCACGGTGCCGTGAAGGCCGAGCACGTCATCAGCGACACCCGCATGCGCGTGGATCTTCCACAGGCCGTCGCGGCGAACGGCGGCAAGGTGCGCGTGCGGATCGCTTGGCACTACACGGTTCCGGGCGAGTTCGGCGGACGCACCGACTGGTTCCACACCAAGAACGGCGACATCTTCGAAATCGCGCAGTGGTATCCGCGCATGTGCGTGTACGACGACCTGCGCGGCTGGGACACCGCGCCATACCTCAACAGCGAGTTCTATCTCGAATACGGCGATTTCGATTACGCGATCACCGTGCCATCGAACATGCTGATCGTCGGCTCGGGCGAACTGGTGAATCCCGAGGACGTGTTGAGCAAGGCCGAACTGCAGCGCTACGCGCAAGCACGCAACTCCGACAAGACGGTGGTGATTCGCTCGGCCGCCGAGGTCACTGACCCGACCAGTCGTCCGAAGCAAGGCGGCACCTTGACGTGGCGCTTCAAGATGCGGAACACCCGCGACGTCGCGTTCGGCGCGTCGACCGCGTATGTCTGGGATGCGGCGCGCATCGACCTGCCCGGCGGCAAGCACGCGCTGGCGCAATCGGCCTACCCCGTCGAAAGCATCGGCAAGGACGGCTGGCAGAACTCCACCCAGCGCGTGAAGTACACCGTGGAGTTTTTCTCGAAGTACACCGGCTTCGACTACCCATGGCCGAACGCGATCGCGGAAGCCGGTGTCGCGGGCGGCATGGAATACCCCGGCATCGTGTTCGACTGGTGGAAAGCGAACGGCTACACACTGTTCCTGCTGGCGGTACACGAAGTCGGGCATTCGTGGTTCCCGATGATCGTCGGCAGCGACGAACGCCGCAACGCCTGGATGGACGAAGGCATGAACACCTTCGTCGACGTGATCGCGCACGCGGATTGGGGCAAGGCGCACGGTGGCGAGTTCGCGCCGAAGAAGGACGGCGAATACGCATCGCAGACCGGTGATCCCGCCAAGGACATCATCAAGCAGGTGTTCGACGATCCCGACGCCCCGCCGATCCTGACGCGCGCGGATGCGATCCGCGAGAAGTTCCGCCACCCGATCACCTATTTCAAAGCTGCCTACGGGCTCACGCTGCTGCGCGAGCAGATCCTCGGTCCCGAACGTTTCGACGCCGCCTTCAGGCAGTACGTTCGCGACTGGGCGTTCAAGCATCCCTCGCCGTCCGACTTCTTCCGCACCATGGACAGCGCCGCGGGCGAAGATCTGTCGTGGTTCTGGCGCGGCTGGTTCCAACAAACCTGGAAACTCGATCTTGCCGTGACCGGCGTGAAATACGTCGACAACGATCCCACGAAGGGGGCGCTGGTGACGGTGGGGAATCTTGACAAGTTTGCGATGCCATCAACGCTGCGCGTGACGTTCGACGACGGCAGCACAAAGGATGTGCGCGTACCGGTCGCGACGTGGATGCAACACACGCAATTCGACGTGGCGGTCGCCGGAAACAAGCGCATCAAGCGCGCCATCATCGATCCCGATGCCGTGCTGCCGGACGTTGATCGCGCCAACAACGAATTCGCTGTCGGCGCAGCGCGCACGCGGTGAGCTTGCCCGGCCGGCGCCGGCGCAAGTCGCCGGCCGTGCCACAATGCGCCGGCTTTTCACTTGAGGGGTCGACGACGATGCGTACACGTCCATGGGTTTCGCTGTTGTTGATCCTCATCACGCCGCTGGCGTTGGCGACACCACCGCAGTCAGCTTCCGTGCCGGTAAACCTGCAGGGGCTGGACGCCTACGTGCAGCAAGTCATGCACGACTGGCACGTGCCGGGCCTGTCGATCGCCATCGTGAAGGACGGCAAGGTCGTGCTGGCGCACGGTTATGGCGTGCGCGAACTCGGCAAGCCCGGCAAGGTCGACGCGGACACGCTGTTCGACATCGGTTCCAACTCCAAGGCTTTCACTGTCGCCGCGCTGGGCACGCTGGTTTCCGCCGGCAAGCTCGAATGGAACACGCCCGTCACCGAGGAGCTGAAAGATTTCAAGTTGGAAAGCCCGTACGTCACGCAGAACATCACCTTGCGCGACCTGCTGACGCACCGGACGGGCTACTGCGACCCGGGCGCCGCGTGGTACACCAGCGATGCGTCCGACATTGTGCGGCGCATGCGATTCCAGAAACCCCAATACGGGTTCCGCACCACGTTTTGCTACAACAACGTCCAGTATCTTGCCGCCAGCCGTTTCATTCCGGCCATCACCGGCCAGAGCTGGAACGACTACGTCGCCGCGCATGTGCTCCAACCGCTCGGGATGACGCGCACCGTCAGCACCGACGTCGGCGTCGCAGCCGCAACCGATGTCGCCGCGCCGCACGGGATGGTCGATGACAAGCCTGCGGTGATCCATCGTTACTGGCCGCACAACATGGACGTGTTCGCGGCGGTGGGCGGCATCTGGTCCAGTGCCAACGACATGGGCCGATGGATGCAAATGCTGCTGGCCGATGGCAAGTACGACGGCAAGCCCGTGCTGGATTCGAAAGTCGTCAACGCCATGATGACGCCGCACATGCTGATCCAGGCGGGCACCGGCGTGGGCGATGAAATCCGCACGTGGATGCCCGGCGGCACGTTCTACACCTACGGCATGGGTTTGTTCGTGCAGGACGATCGCGGTCACGAGATCGTATGGCATGCCGGCGACATCGACGGCATGGCCTCAGCTGTCGTGCTGGTACCGGACGCGCAACTCGGCATTGCGGTGATGGAAAACATGGACCACGCGGACGCACGCTTCGCGATCGTCGCACGCGTGCTGCAAGCGATGCTCGATCTGCCGCAGCACGATCTCGAACCCGCGCTGCTCGCCGCCGTGCACAAGGACGAGGCCGAAGGCGCGGCGATGGACAAGAAGCTCACCGCGACCCGCGTGCCGGGCAGCAAACCGCCGCTGCCGCTGGCGGATTACGTCGGCAACTATGCGGACAAACTGGATGGCGAGGCGCGTGTCGCGCTCGAACACGGCCATCTCGTACTGCGCCTCGGCAACCCCGATTTCACGGGCGATCTTGAGCCGTGGCACGACAACACGTTCCACGTGACGTGGCGTTACGGGTTCTATGGTGACGCCTACGCCACCTTCGACGTCAACGCGCTGAAGCAGCCCGCGCGCCTGACACTGGCCGGCATGGGACTGCATTTCGACCGGACGACATCCACGGCCACCCCGGATCGCGCCGACTCGAAATGAGTGCGCCCGCCAGCCTCAGCGCTACGGCACGACCATGAGCGCGCCGCACCGCGTGTTCATCCGCTCCGACGCGATCATCCTCGG
>JAICIW010000141.1 GCA_025928735.1 Rhodanobacteraceae bacterium
GGCCACGGGCACGGGCGGCGTGGTCACGATGCAGGACGTGAAGAATGCCGCTGCGGCCGGTACCGCGCAGATCGGCGCCGCGCCTGCTGCTGCACCAGCGGCCGCACGCGTTGCGCCCGCCGCGGTTGCGGTGCCGCAACGCAGCACCGTCTCGCAAGCCGGCAAGCCGATGCGCACCACGCCGCCATCCGTGCAGGCGACCGGCCAGCCCGAACAGTTGAAGGGCGTGCGCCGCAACATGGCGCGGGTAATGGCCGACGCGCGCGACCGCGTGGTGCAGACCACCATCGTTGATGACGCCGATTTGCACCAATGGCTGGGCAAGCAGGACATCACCGGGCGCACCGTGCGCGCGATCGTGGCGGCGTGCAAGGCCGAGCCGGCCCTGAACGCATGGTTCGACGACGCGAACCTCAGTGTCACCAAACACCCACACGTCGATCTCGGCATCGCCGTCGACACGCCCGACGGACTGTTCGTGCCGGCGCTGCGCAACGCCGACATGCTTGATGCGCGCGGTTTGCGCGAAGGCATCAATCGCCTGCGCGCGCAGGTCGAGGACCGTTCGATCCCGGCCTCGGAGTTGACCGGGTACACCATCAGCCTGTCCAACTTCGGCATGTTCGCCGGCCGCTACGGCACGGTCGTGGTGGTGCCGCCGTGCGTCGCGATCGTCGGCGTCGGCAAGTTGTCCCACGACGTGGTCGCCGTGATCGGCGGGATCGAAGTCCATCGGCGCCTGCCGATTTCGCTCACCTTCGACCATCGCGCCTGCACCGGTGGCGAGGCCGCGCGGTTCCTGAAAGCGATCCTGGACGATCTCGCGCTGCCGCAGTGATTGCGCGCGCCGGATAGCCGGCCGCGCGACCGATAGAAGCCGCGGCGGTCCTGCGCGCGTCATCGCACCCGAGCTATTCTGCGTGGCAAGCCCGCTGGGGAGTGCTGCCATGTCCAGTCTCTCGTTTTGGGTGCTGGCGATCGCGTGCGGGTTTGCAACCGGCGCTGCGGCACAAATACCGTCCGCGGATTCCGCGCCCGTGCGCGTGCAATACGACCAGGTGCGGGAATTCCTTCCCGCGGGCACGCCGCTGCCCAAGCCCGAAGATTTCGAGCAGGCCTACGCACGGGCGAAATCCACGGTTCCACCACCGCCGCCCTCCGCTGCGGATGCCATGGCCATGGCGCGGGCGGAGATGAAAGCGCTCGAAGCGATGCAGGTGAAGCAGCGCTTCGCCGACATGGCGCGTGGAGAGGCGATATCGCTGCTCGGCGGTGCGATCGGCAGCATTCCGAACCCGTTGGTCAAGATGCTCGCTGGCCGCGTCCTGTCCGGCGCGGAGGCGAAGGTAGAGGACGAGGCGAGGCAGAAGGAGCAGCAGGCGCTGGAGCAGCGCGAAAATGAAATCGCGAGCGCGAATGCGCAAAAAACCGCACTGCAGGCGCTGCAAGCCGGTGAACCCGCGCTGCAGCGGGTCTCGGTCTGGGGCGGCTGGGTGCGCATCGACAACCCGCTCGACCACAGCGCGATCGTGTACAAGCCCGACCTCGGCCAATACCTGGTGATCGACGAGGCGCACAAGCTGTACCGGATCGTCGAGGCGCCGCCCTCCATGCCCGCGCCGCTGTCCGCCATCTGCAATCAAGAGGGAACCGTGACCGCGCTCGGCGCCAGCACCATGTACGGCGTGCCCGTGCACGGCTATCGCGCCACTACCGTCCTTTCGATGGACGACATGCAGATGACGCATGTCCAGACGCTGTACTTCTGGGACCAGACGTTGCCGCAGCAGGTGCTGGAAATCGCGACCGGCGACGCGACCTGCCCGGCCGGTTCACCGGTCAGGCGGCGCTATCCGCAGAACCGCCTCGCGCTGTATGTCGCGACCGATTCGGGAACGATCCGCGAGAGCGATGCGGACGACGACGATTCCGCCGTGGTGTCGATGATTGGCAAGTCCGGAATCCAGAGCGTGATGTGGCGCGACCATGTGCGGACGCTGACCGACTCCGACCGTGCGCTGTTCGACCCGCCCGAAGGCTACCGGCAAGTGCAATGACGGCATGGCAAGCGCCGCTCATTGCGCGACTGCCGCGAAGTCGCCGCGCCGCCGCTCACATGTCGAACCGGTAATTCAGCTTGATCAGCCACTGCTCGGTATCGCGCAGCGAGAAGCTGTCGCGCAGGATTTGCGCCGCGCCCGGCACGTCGTCGAGCAGCGGCGCCTGCTCGTATCCGCCGCGGCCGTAGACGACATAGAGGTACGACAGCGGCGCGAGTTCGTAGCGATAGCGGAGCTGCAAACCCAGCGTGCGCACGCCGAAGCTGTCGATCGCGTCGTCACTCGGCAACGCCCGGCCGTTGGCGGCTACCCGGTACGCGCCGCGAAGTTTTGCATCGAGTCCGATCGCCTGCAGCTTCATGCGCAGTTCCTGACGGTTGTCGATGGCCCAGTCGAGTCCCGCTTCCAGTTCCAGCGAACGCCGGTCGAAGCTGCCGATCAGGTTGTCGTGCTGCCACACCAGCCAGCCCGGGACGGATACGTAGTCCGCGCCCACCGACATACTCAATGCGTCGCTGATGAAGTAGGTGGGCACGATTTCCAACTCGTAGCCCGCCTGGTGGTTCCCGTTCAATCCGCCGCTCGCGAGATCGAACTCCCATTCGTTTGCCCAGTCGCCGTGACGGGGTGCATGCCGTTCGATGCGAAGCGAAAAAGACGGCGGCAGGAACAAGGCACCGTGACCGCGGGTCAGCAGGTCGTCCCACAACGCGCTGTTGACGTTGAGTTCGATGTCTTCGTTGGCACCGTCGCGCAGATTGCTTTCGCGTTCGATGCGCAATTGGCGGCGGAGGTTCAAGCCGCGCGTGTTGTCGAGCGCGTCGATGCGGAAGTGCCAGTCGTGGTCGCGGTAGCGCGAATCCGCCGGCAGGTCGGTGGTGCGCTTGCGGACCTCCCAGTGTGCGTATTCCAGGTCGTTGCGTTCGAGGTAACCGAAGTCGTTGACCTGCAGGCGATGGTCGAAATACATCCCCAGCCACTGCTGGCGCCAGCCGTTGTCCATCACGTAATCGGCGATGAAGGTGCCGCCGAGCCCCTTGCTGCTTTGTCCGGACTGCACGATGTCGCTGCCGACCAGATTGGTCGCGATCGTCAGATCGGCATTCGGATGCCAGTGCTGGTCGAGGCCGAGCACCGTGGCCTGGCGGTCGAGAAACGGATGGTCCACGCGCGTCAGCAACATGCCGAGGCTCCGGGTGCCGAAGTCGTGCACCACGCGCACGGCGCCGAACGTGCGCCCCGCGTCGCCGCGTTCGTCGGCGGCCAGCACGCCGTAGCTCGTCGTGCCGACGCTGCCGTTGAATTTCACCGCGGCGTCGATGTCGCCGGCGCCGCTGCCGTCGTCGGCCGGGCCGCCGACGCGGCGCGTGTACACCAGCGCGCTGTTGTCATCGAGCAGGCTGAACGCGAAGATGCCCTGGTTCTCGGTGAAGAACGGCCGCTTGTCGCTGAAATAGGTTTCGGTGGCACCGAAATTGATTACCAGGTCGTCGCTTTCCACCTGGCCGAAATCGGGATTGACCGTCGCCGTCAACTGGAATTGGCCGTTTGGCTTCCAGAACACATCCACACCTTCGCTGAAGCCGCCGTCGTGGCCCACGTTGTCGTAACGCGTGGAAACGTAGGGCGTAACTGCGAGCAACGACTGGCTGTAGGCAGGGATCGTGATGCGGGCAAAGTCGGATACAAACCGCGGCTGCTCGAAGCTGACCACCGGCCAGGCTGCGCGCAAACCCAGCGAGGCAATCACGCGGTCGATGTTGATGCCGATGGTGCGGTGGCCATCGACGGCCTGGTGCATCGGCGCGATGTACCAGGGGATCAGGAATTCAACGGTCCAGCCCTGTGCATCCTGGCTGACGGCGTGCTGCCAGTTGCCGTCCCAGTCCTCGTCGAACTGGGTTTCGTCGGTGATCACGGCATCGCCGACCGCGCCGGTCGAAGCCACCACGAAGTTGTAGCCGGTGCGACCGTTGCCGTTGAAATCGACGTTGAGGTTCACGCGGTCGACGTTGTCGCGGAAATCGCGCTGCACCTTTTGCAGGGTGCGCGGCACGCCGGGCGGCTGGCTGACCCGCACCGCGACCGCCAGGCCGTCCGGTGTGGCCAGCACCCAGGCCTGCAGCGGATATTCCGCGGGCTTGCCGGTCAACGGTTGGGTCTGGTGGAAATCGGTGACGTGTCGCGCATCCCGCCATTCACCGGGTGTGATGTGGCCGTCGATGGTGACGGCTGCGGCTGGCGCGCTGACCGCCGCGAGTCCGGCCAGTATCAAAAGATGGGTGAAATGCATCCGATCCAATCCGTGGCGATGGGTCGCACTCGGGACAGAAAACCCGGACCCGGTATGCGACGCGCAAGCTACCGGCGCCAGCTACGATCCGCGAGAGGCGGAAGTCATGCGTTCGCGTGCCAGCCAGTGCCGCAGCAGGCCGAACAGCACGACCACATTGAAACCGGCGTAAGCGCCCAGGGCTGCCGCAGCCTGCCTCCAGATGGGCCCCCCGTGGCCGAACGCCGCGCCATAACCGATTGCGGTGCAGGTGATTGTGGCGAACGCCGCCGCCACCAGCACGCCCACGTCGAAGCTGGCCGGAATGCCATTCGCGGCACGCCTGCGCACGTACAACCAATACAGCCAGCCGAGCACCACCAGCCAGGGGCCGATCAGCAGCAGGGCGATGAAACGTGCCATCGCTATTCGGCGTCACGCAGCGACGCGAGTGCCGCGCGGGTGCGTTCGATGGCCGCGTCGCGCGCGGGCGATTCGGTGAACTCCACGCTGGCTGCGAGCGCCGCGCCGTCCTGCATGAACGCGAACCGCGCCGCGTCGACCGGCACGAGTCGCAGGCCGGCTTCTTCGGCCGCGAGTGCGCGCGAGGCCAGTCCGGCGCCGCGCGGTTCGTCGAAAGCACGCGAGAGCAGCAATTCCTCGCCATCCGCACCGACCAGCCGGAAACGGAAACCCTCGTCATCGCGAAAGCTGATGATCCGTGCGCGCTTGCCGGGTTTCTTCGCAATTTTCGTTTTGCCCGTGGGCGCGACCAGCGCGCCGAGACCTACCGCCCGACGCATGATTTCGATGCGCGGCGCCGCCACTGCACGCGCCTTCCGCGCGCCTTCGCGCAGCGCATCCTCGATGTCGTCGGGATGCGCCATCAGCGTGTCGTAGTGTTCGCGCAGCGGCGCGATTTCCGTATCGATCCGTTCGAACAGCTTGGTCTTGGCGTCGCCCCAACCCATGCCTGCTTCGAGCTCGTGCCGGAAGGCCGCGCTCTCGGTGTCGCCGGCAAACGCGCGGTAGATCGCGTACAGGCTGGATGAATCCGGGTCCTTCGCCTGGCCGGGTTCGCGCGAATCGGTGACGATTTTCGCGATCGCTTCGCGGGTCGCCTTGGCGCCGCCCTCGAACAGCGGCACGGTGTTGTCGTAGCTCTTGGACATCTTGCGGCCGTCGAGGCCGGGCAGCGTGGCGACCGATTCCTCGATCGCGACTTCGGGCAGCACGAACGGCTCGCCTTCGCCGCCCGCCGCGCGCCAAGCCTTGCCGTGAATGTGGTTGAAGCGCTGGCCGATGTCGCGGGTCATCTCGACGTGTTGCACCTGGTCGCGCCCGACCGGCACCTTGTCGGCGTTGAACAGCAGGATGTCCGCGGCCATCAGCACCGGGTACATGTACAGGCCCGCGGTGATCGCGGCGTCCGGGTCCTCGCCCTTCGCGGTGTTCTGGTCGACCGCGGCCTTGTACGCGTGCGCGCGGTTGAGCAGGCCCTTGGCCGTCACGCAGGTCAGCATCCACGTCAGTTCCGGAATTTCCGGAATGTCCGATTGCCGGTAGAACGTGATGCGTTCCGGATCGAGTCCACAGGCCAGCCACGTGGCCGCGATCTCCAGCCGGGAACGCGCGATGCGCACCGGATCGTCGCTCTTGATCAACGCGTGGTAATCGGCCAGGAAGAAAAACCCGTCGGCATCGTTGCGCCGGCTGGCCGCGATCGCGGGCCGGATCGCACCGACGTAGTTGCCGAGGTGCGGCGTGCCGGTGGTGGTGATGCCGGTGAGGAAACGTGTGGCCATATTTGGAAAGGGATGCAGCCGTAAGAGTGAGGTTCTACGCCAA
>JAICIW010000060.1 GCA_025928735.1 Rhodanobacteraceae bacterium
ACCCGCGAATGCGGGCGTTCCCATGAGGATGGAGGCGGCACGGCGCCCGATCAAGCACCGGGTGCGCAGTTTCGCGCGCCGAAAGAGAAAGCCGCGCGGAGCACGGCCAACAAAAACGATCATCGCGCGATCAACGCGCGGGTCTGAACGCAGGAATGGGGCGAAACGCGTAGGTTGGGCTGAGTCCGGGCGCAGCCCGGAAGAAGCCCAACAGACACATAACGCCATGCAAGCACGTCGGGCTTCCAGCGATGAAGCTGCTGTCAGCCCAACCCACGGGGACGCGCCTGCGCGCAATCACCTCGCCAAGCGAGCAGACCGCTGGCTAATCGCCCATCTGCTTCTGCAGGTGCTCGCGACGTTCCTGCGCATCGAGTGACAGGGTTGCGATCGGGCGGGCCTCGAGACGCTCCAGGCCGATCTCTTCGTCGGTTTCTTCGCAATAGCCGTAGCGGCCTTCCTCGATCTTGCGCAATGCCTTTTCGATCTTCGAAATCAGCTTGCGGTAGCGATCGCGGGTACGAAGCTCCAACGAATTCTCGGTTTCGCGGGTGGCGCGCTCGGCGTCGTCGCCCACATCGCGCACTTCCTCGCGGAGGTTTTCCATGGTCTGGCGCGATTCTTCGACCAGCTGGTCGCGCCAGTCCTTCAGCTTCTGGCGGAAGTACGCCAGATGCTTCGGATTCATGTATTCCTCTTTGGGCGAGGGACGATAACCCTTCGGCAACTCGATGTTGACGCTGGCCGGCAGCGCGTAGCGCCCATCCTCGCGGGTGATGGTCTGTTCGGCGGCTGCGCCGACGCTCAGTCGCGCAGCGACACCGCCGACGGGCTTTGCGTGCTGCTTGCGGACAGGATGGTGCGCCGCACGCGACGTGTCGTGTTCAGCCGTGGAGGCATGGGTGGCCGCCGACTTCTTCGGGGCGGGCGTGTGATTGTGTTTCTTTGCGGGAGCAGCTTTCTTCACGGCGGGAATCTTGGATTTGTTCTTGATGGTGGAGGAAGGGGCGGTCTTCGGGCTCGCCTTCTTCACCGCCTTGGTGGCGGTTCGGGCCGGCTTCTTGACCGCCTTGGCGACTTTCGCGGGCGCCTTGTGCACGGTTTTGACCGCGGACTTGCGCGTCGGCTTTGCGGCCGCCTTCTTCGCGGGTCGGGCCTTGGCCGGCTTGGCCGAGGACTTCGCCTGCTTGCCGCTGCGCTTGGCAGCGCCGTGCTTCGGTTTTGCCATGTCCTGTGCACTCGAAGTTGTGGAGATGCGACCGCGTGTTATAGCGTAGTCAATGCGGTCGGGCAACCAATTTCAAAAGCCCCGCCCGCGCCCTTTCCTGCCATGCGGACGGCATCCGCCCGTGACACGCTTCCTGTTGTTCCTGATTGCCGCATACAAGCGCCTGCTGAGCCCCTTGCTTGGCGCACGCTGTCGGTTTTATCCGACCTGCTCGACTTATGCGCGCATCGCCATCGCGCGCCACGGACCGCTGCGCGGCAGCGTGCTTGCGGCATGGCGTATCCTGCGCTGCCAACCGCTGTGCGAGGGCGGCGATGATCCGGTCCCCGAACATTTCACGCTGCGGCGCTGCGGTCACACCCATGGAGAACACTGAATGGCCGGTTGGCTGATCAAGAACGCCGAACTCGTCAACGAAGGCCGCCGTTTCCAGGCCGATCTTCGCATTCGGGATCAGCGCATTGCGGAGATCGGTGGCGATCTCGATGCCCGCGCGGGCGAACAGGTTTTCGATGCATCGGGCCTGTGGCTTGTGCCCGGGATGATCGATGACCACGTGCACTTCCGGGAACCTGGCTACACCGCGAAAGCCGATATCGCCACGGAGTCACGCGCGGCGGTCGCGGGCGGCGTCACCAGTTTCATCGACATGCCGAACACCAAGCCGGCGACGCTGACCCACGACCTGCTGGAAGACAAGTACGCGGTCGCGTCGCGCACGTCGCTCGCCAATTACGCGTTCTACTTCGGCGCCAGCAACGACAACCTCGACGCGATCCGCGCGCTCGATCCGCGCAAGGTGCCCGGCGTGAAGGTGTTCCTGTGCGAGTCGACCGGCAATCTTTGCGTCAGTGATCCGGCCGCGCTGGACGGCGTGTTCCGCGAATCGCCGGTGACGGTGGTGGTGCATTGCGAGGACAGCCGCATCATCCATGCGAATCTCGATCGCGCGAAAGCCGAATACGGCGATGACATCCCGATGCACCTGCATCCGGAAATCCGCTCGCGCGAAGCGTGTTTCGAATCCACCAAATGGGCGGTGGATACCGCGCGCCGGCACGGCACGCGCCTGCACGTGCTGCACGTCTCGACGGCCGATGAACTGGCGTTGTTCGAACCCGGTCCGATCGCGAACAAAAAGATTACCGCCGAAACCTGCGTGCATTTCCTGCGCTACTGTGATGCCGATTACGCGACGCTGGGCGGCAGGATCAAATGCAATCCCGCGATCAAGGCGGCGTCCGACCGCGAAGCGCTGACGCGGGCGTTGGCCGATACCCGCATCGACATCCTTGCCACCGATCATGCGCCGCATCTCGCATCGGAAAAAGACAATCCCTACACGCGCTGTCCATCTGGCATTCCGCTGATCCAGTTTGCGCTGCAGTCGGCGCTGGAGACGGTATTCAACCAACATTTGACCCTGGAACGATTGGTCGAAGCCTATGCCCACGCGCCGGCGACGCTGTTCGCGATCGATGGCCGCGGCTATCTGCGCGAAGGTTATTTCGCCGACCTGACCCTGATCAATCCGAACCAGCCGCAGATCGTGCGCCGCGATCAGGTCCTGTCGAAATGCGGCTGGTCGCCGTTCGAGGGCGACACCTTCCGCGCAAGCGTCGCGGCGACATTCGTCAACGGAAATCTTGCTGCGCGTGATGGGAAAGTGCTCGACACGCCACCGGGGATGCGGCTTCAATTCAACCGCTGAATCGAAGCCGCAAAGTCAGCCAAGGAATTTCTTGCCGACCTCGGCGACTGCATCGTGCGGATGCAGGCTTTCGTGGTGCGCGGCGCGGATGCGGTAGCCGGCGATCCGCTCGTCGGCGTCCAGCGCCCCGCGGATGCGCCGCGCGGCGTCTTCGCAGAACATCAGGTTTTCGGCATTGAGTTTCGCGAACGCCTGTTCATCCTCGCGCTTGACGGCCGTCTGCACCGGTGTCGCCAGCGCGCCTTCGACCGCGTCGATCAACTCCGATATAGGAAGATCGAAGCCGGGCGCGAGTCGCACCATGACCGTCGCGGTACTGCGCTGCGCGTGCGGCGTGGCCGCCATGCCGCGCCCGGAACCGAGCCATTCGCGCACGGCGCGTGGCGATGGAACAGTGTCGGCGAAATCACCGTCGAAACGCTGCTGGTTGAGTTGCCGCGACAGCGCCGCCGAAGCCGGACACGTCGATGAATACGTCACTTCGCAACCCATTTGCACGCTGAAGTGCTCGTCCAGCAGCTGCGCCTCGACGGTGACCGGATACGCGCGCCAGCCGGCGTTGTCGCTGACCAGCGCGCGCCGTTTCAACAACTGCGAATACGCGACGCGCAGGCGCACTCGGTTGGAAAGACCGGCGTGGGACGCCACCAGCGCGTGCAGCAGGCTGCACAGGCCCGATGGCGTCAGCGTCTGTTCGCCCAGCGATTTTTCGAGCGCGAGATACAGCCGCGACATATGGATGCCGCGCGCCGAGGGATCCGACAGGTTCACCTGCACCGAGACCCGCGCCGGAACCGTGAGCGCGCCGCCCTGCCCATCCGCGCAATGCACCGGCAGGTCGATGCCATCCATGCCGACCCAGTCCAGCGCACCGCCTGCATCCGGCTGCGCGCCGGTGGCAACATCGGGCAAGCATGTGTTGTCGAGAACGGTATTCATGCGTGGGACTCGTTGCGGACCATGCCTCGCCATCTGCGGGCCGCGCGCCAGGTTTTCAATACATTGCCCAGCCCGTGCGCGGGTGCCTGCAACGCTGCGAGCGGGTCATCGGCGTGCAACGCGCGCCCGAGTGCCTGCCGATCGCGCTGCAAGTCGACGGCGCGGAACAACGTCAGCGGGCCTTGCATTCTAGCGGCGTCGGATGCTGCGCGTTCGAGTTCCCCGAGGTAGTCGCGCAACGCCGCGCGGCGCGCGGGGCTGTCGCGGCCCAACGCTTCGACGGTAAGCCCGTGTCGGGCCAGCAGGTTCATCGGAACGGGAGAGCGTCCATGTTCGACCTCGGCGACCAGCGCACGCGCAGTCGACACGAGGCCGGCCAACAAAACGACACGCGGCATGCGCACCGAACCGGCACCTTCGCCGAACCAGACACGCGTCTCCAGCGCCGCAACGGCGTTCGCGAACGGGGCCGTCGCTTCGAATTGCGTCGTGACATTCGCGGGCGATGGCAACGCCAGCAGGCCGACCGCCACGTCCACCGGGGAGGCCCAACACTGCAACGGAATCGAACGCGCCCGTACATCGGCGAACAACGCCTGCGTCAACGGGTGCCGCGCCTGCCCTTGGGTGGCGCGCTGCAGTTCCTCGCGCCACCAGCCGAGTTTGACCGCGGCGACTTGCGATTCGCGAACCTCGCGCACGGCCTTGCGCCACTCATGCACCAGCGCCGCCAGTGCCCCGAAACAGTTGCGCTCGTCGTGGCGCAGGAACAGCCAGGCGAGTGCACGCTGCGGGCTGGCATCCCGCCACTGCATCACGTAATCGTCGAATGCGTTTTTGCTCACGCCAAGCCCAGCAATGCGCCGAGCTGACGCGGATCGGCACTGACCGCATCCGGGCCCCATGCCTGCGGGTCGACGCCGTCCAGGTAACCCCAGCCCGCGGCCACCGTGTACAGGCCGGCGGCACGTCCTGCCATGACATCGCGCGGGTCGTCGCCCACGTACACGCATTGTCCGGGCTCGACCCCCGCCAACGCGCAAGCGTGCAGGACAGGATCCGGGTCGGGTTTGCGTTTCGCCAGCGTGTCGCCGCCGACCACCGCGGCGGCTCGCCCGTCGTAGCCGAGCTTGGTCATCGCCAGCGCGACCAGCGAGCCGGCCTTGTTGCTGACCACGCCCCAACGCACGCCGCGCGCTTCAAGGTGATCCAGCACGGTATTCATGCCATCGAAGGCGTGGGTGTTCACCATGCCGGTGGCGACGTAGAGTTCCAGGAACCGCGGCATCACCGCGTCGATTCGCGCTTCATCGTTGCCGACCGCGCAGCGCAGCACGGCGCGCGCCCCGCGCGAAACGGTTTCGCGCACCATTTCGTAGCGCGGTACCTCGATGCCGAGTTCGCGACACAATGCGGTGAGCGCGTCGTGCATGTCCCGCGCCGAATCGAGCAACGTGCCGTCGAGATCGAAAAACACCCCGGCGAGCGGTTGCGGCACCGGCTTCATGCGGCGCGGTGCTGATCCGGCACGCTGCTGGCGCAGACCAGGTAATTGACCGCCGTGTGGCGCGTCAGCCATGCTTTTCTATTCAATGGGTTGTAGGCAATTCCCGAGATTTCATCGAACTTCAGCCCGGCCCGGCGCAGCAGGATGGCAAGTTCCGACGGTCTCAGGAACTGCCGGTAATCGTGCGTGCCGCGCGGCAGCAGGCGCGCCACGTATTCGGCGCCGATGATGGCGGTGACGAAGCTCACCGGCGTGCGATTGAGCGTCGACAGGAATACTTTGCCGCCGGGTTTCACCAACGCCGCCAGATCGCAAACCAGCGCCGCGGGATCGGGCACATGCTCGATCAATTCCATGCAGCACACCGCGTCGAATGCGGCGGCCTCGGCGGTTGCAAGTTCGCGCGAGGATGACAGCCGGTAATCGACCGCGAGCGGCGACGACAACGCGGCGTTGGTTTCGTGCAGGTGAAGCTTCGCGACTTCGATGACTTCCGGCGCGAGGTCGATTGCGGTGACGTTCGCGCCGGCTTTCGCCAGTGCTTCACTGAGCAAACCACCGCCGCAACCGATATCCGCCACCTTCGCACCGGGCAACGAAACCCGCTCCGCCACGAAGCCGAGCCGAAGGGGATTCAGATCGTGCAACGGACGCGACTCGCCGTCTGGATCCCACCAGCGATGCGCGAGTTTTCCGAAGCGCGCCAGTTCTTCCGGATCGACGTTGGGGGCGCTGACGTTCATGCTTCCACCACCACACGCGTGACGTCCCACTCGCGCACCGTGATGTCCGACGAGCCTGTCAGGTGAAGCGGATCGGCGAACGCGACGGCGTACGCATCCTCCAGCGATCCGGCACTGATCAGGTAGGCGCCGCCAGAGCCGCCAGACTTGTCGGTGAACGGGCCGAACGCCTCCAGGACCCCTCGCTCCTTGAGGGCATCGAGATGCGCGCGGTGTGCTGCGATGACGCCAGCATCGAATTTCGGCGTACGCATCTCAAGAATCAGGTACTGTTTCATCGGAACTCCGGCGTCAAAGGGCCGCGATCCGCTCGCGCCAGCGACGAGCCTTTTCCAGCACGCCGGCAAGGTCGACATCGACCAGCGCGCCCTCCTCGAGTTTGCGCGCGCCGTCGATCCAGACGTCGCTGACCTGCCGGCGCGAGACGGCGTAGGCGAGGTGCGAGACCACATTGTAGAGCGGTTGCGTTTCGACCTCGTCCATCTTCACCGCCACGAGGTCGGCGCGCTTGCCGGTTTCGATGGACCCGATCTTCGCATCGAGCTGCAGCGCCTTCGCGCCATTCAACGTGGCGGCGCGCAACGCGAATGCATCGTCGAAGGCCGCCGCGTCGCCTGCCACGCCCTTCGCCAGCAAGGCGGCGGTGCGCAGTTCGCCGAACATGTCGAGATCGTTGTTGGAGGCGCAACCGTCGGTGCCGAGCGCGAGATTGACGCCGGCCCGGCGCAGCTTTTCCGCGGGACAGAACCCCGAGGCGAGTTTCAGATTCGATTCCGGACAATGCACCACCGACACGCCGGATTCCGCGCACAGCGCGATTTCCGGATCGCTCACCTGGGTCATGTGCACCGCGATCAGGCGATCGTTCACCAGCCCGAGTTTCTGCAGCCGCTGCATCGGTCGCAGACCGCCGTGCTCGCGCTTGCCGTCCTCGACTTCCTGCGCGGTTTCCATCAGGTGCAGGTGCACGGGAATATCGAGTTGGTCGGACAGTGTGCGGATGCGCGCGAAGGATTCGTCGCCCACGGTGTACGGCGCGTGTGGGCCGAAGGTGGTGCCGACCATCGGGTCGCCGCGGTACAGGTCATGCACCGCCAGCGCGCGCTCGAAGTATTCGTCCCGCGTCTGCGCCCATGCGCTCGGAAACTCGATGATCGGCAACGCCACCAAGGCACGGAATCCGTGCGCCTTGTATGCCTGCGCCTGCGCGTCGGGAAAGAAATAGTCTTCGCTGCAGCAAGTCGTCCCGCCACGCAGCATTTCGGCGACGGCGAGTTCCACGCCATCACGCACGAATTCCGGTCCGATGACTTTCGCTTCCACCGGCCAGATGTGCTCCCGCAGCCAGGTCATCAGCGGCAGGTCGTCCGCCAGCCCACGCAACAGCGTCATCGGGTTGTGCGTGTGTGCGTTGACGAGGCCCGGGATCAGTGCGTGTTCGGGCAAGTCGACGCGCTCGCGCGACGCGTATTTCGCGGAAGCCTGGGCGACGGGCAGTACTTCGACGATCGCGCCTTCATCAACCGCGACCGCATGATTCTCCAACACCAGGCGATCGGGCGCGACCGGCACGATCCAGCGGGCGGTGATCAGGAGGTCGATGGGGCGAACGCGTTCGGCTGCATCCTCGGTCATGACGATCCGCTCTTGCTCGTCATTACAGACTGCATCCTGCGGTCTGCCCTGACGGGCCGTCGGCTACGCCGACGTTCGCTTCGGCATCCTGCCTCCGCAGTCCGGCGCAGGCCGGAATCCATTCGTGGATTGTGGATGGCCCCGGCTTTCGTCGGGGTGATTGATTCGCAACGCACCGCTGCGCGGATCTGCTGCGAACATCTGAACATGGATCCCGGCCTGCGCCGGGGTGATTGATTCGCAACGCAGTCCGCTGCGCGGATCTGCTGCAACATCTGAACATGGACCCCGGCCTGCGCCGGGGTGATTGATTCGCAACGCAGTCCGCTGCGCGGATCTGCTGCGAATCAATCACTTTACGCGACTGACATACTCGCCAGTGCGGGTATCGACGCGGATCACTTCTTCCTGGTTCACGAACAGCGGCACGCGCACGGTCGCGCCGGTCTCGAGCTTGGCCGGCTTGCCGCCGCCGCCCGAGGTATCGCCGCGCAGGCCGGGATCGGTCTCCACAATCTTCAGTTCCACGAAGTTCGGCGGCGCGACCGACAAGGGAATGCCATTCCAGAAGGTAACAATGCACTCTTCTTCGCCCTTCAGCCACTGCGCGGCATCACCGACCGCGTTCTTGTCGGCGGTGTGCTGCTCATAACTCGCGGGGTCCATGAAATGCCAGAACTCGCCGTCGTTATAGAGGTACTGCATGTCGGTGTCGACTACGTCGGCGCCTTCCACCGCATCGGTCGCCTTCATGGTCTTTTCGGTGGTGCGTCCGTTCTTGAGGTTGCGGATCTTGATGCGCGTGAACGCCTGGCCCTTGCCGGGCTTGATGAAATCCGCGCCGACGATCACGTAGGGGTCGCCGTCGACGATGATCTTCAAACCGTTCTTGACGTCGTTCAGACCATAGCTGGCCATTTGCATGCTCCGTGGATGCGTGGCGCCGTCCGTGCCGCAATGGCCCTGACCGGACGACTGACCTAGAATGAGGGGTTTACCGAGCCCGTGAAGGTCGGGGCACAAGCCCGCCATGATAACCGCAATCGACCGGCTCACGCAGCCGGAGGCCATGTCCGACTGGCGCCAATCGCTTCGCGACGCGGTCACCGACCCGCACGAACTGCTGGCGCTGGTCGGCCTGTCGCAGCTCGCCGGCAAGTTGCCGGCCGGCGATGCCGGCTTTGCATTGAAGGTGCCGCGCAGCTTCGTGACGCGCATGCGCCGGGGCGACCCGCATGATCCCCTGCTGCTGCAGGTGCTTCCGCAACTGGCCGAGCTGGACGAGGCGCCCGGTTTCAGCGACGACGCGGTGGGCGATCTCGATGCCATCGC
>JAICIW010000063.1 GCA_025928735.1 Rhodanobacteraceae bacterium
CGGGCGTGGTATTGGACGCGCGCACCAGGCCCCAGCCGTCGAACCAATCCGCACGCAGGCCGTCGATGGTGGTAATGCGCGCGCCGTCGAATTGCGCGCGTTCGCGGAAGCGCGCGATGAAGGGATGATTCTGGCCTTCCTCCATCTGGATGTGCAGTTCGGGCGTGGACACGCCTTTCGGCAATGTCGCGAAGATTTCCTCCGGGCTCCGGCCTTCCGGGTCGTCGGCGAGGATTTCCAGCAGGCGCGCGGCGGCGTACACGCCATCGTCGAAACCGTACCAGCGTTCGCGGAAGAAGAAGTGCCCGCTCATCTCGCCGGCGAGTTGCGCGCCGGTTTCGCGCATCTTGGCCTTGATCAGCGAATGCCCGGTTTTCCACATCAGCGGACTGCCGCCGGCCTTCAGGATCAGCGGCTGCAGGTGCCCGGTGCACTTCACGTCATAAAGGATCGTGGCACCCGGATTGCGGGTGAGCACGTCCTGCGCGAACAGCATCAGCACGCGATCGGGATAGATGATTTCGCCATCCTTGGTGACGACGCCCAATCGGTCGCCGTCGCCATCGAAGGCAAGCCCGACATCGGCGCCGGTCTTCCGGACTGTCAGGATCAGGTCGGCAAGATTCTTGGGTTCGGACGGATCGGGATGGTGGTTCGGGAAGGTGCCGTCCACGTCGCAATACAGCGGAATCGGCTCGCAGCCGATCGCGTGCACCACGCCCGGCGCGGTGTCGCCAGCGATGCCATTGCCGCAATCGACGACCACTTTCAACGCGCGCCCGGTCTGGATGTCGGAGGCGATCCGCTCGATGTACTCGGGCAGGACTTCATATTGGCGCAGTGAACCATGGCCTTCGGCGAGACGGCCATCGACGATGCGCTGGTACAAATCCTGGATCGCGTCCTCGGCCAGTGTTTCGCCGCCGATCACGACCTTGAAACCGTTGTAGTCGGGCGGATTGTGGCTGCCGGTCACCGACACGCACGAACCGGTGTTGAGCTGGTAGGCCGCGAAGTAGCTGACCGGCGTCGGCACCGCACCAATGTCGATGACGTCCACGCCGGACGCGCGCAAGCCGTCGATCAGCGCGCCGGAAAGTTCCGGCCCGGACAGGCGGCCGTCACGGCCGACCACGATTTCGGAAAGTTCCTTGTCGCGCACCGCGCTGCCGATCGCGCGGCCAAGCTGGTGGGCGACGCCTTCGGTGAGCGTCTGACCGACCACGCCGCGAATGTCATAGGCGCGGAAGATGCCGCGGTCGGGAATGACGTCCTCATGCGGGGCGGTGTTTGGTACGACAGCGGCGGTTGCAGCAATCTTCACGGATGTCTCGGGTTTGGGTGTTTGCGGGGCAGCGGCGATCACGTCGGACAACACCGGCTCGTCGCGTACCGGCGCACCGCCCAAGCGGGCACGCAAACGCGGACGCGACCACAGCACGACAACGCCGACGAAGAACGCGACCACCGCGAGAATCAGCGCACTGATGAACGACTCCGTCACCGGCAACCAGTAAACGGGCGGGGTCGACGTGATGTGGTAGAGGCTGCGGGCGACCGGCACGCCGGAGCCATCGCCGACCGGGGCGCCGCTTTCGCCAGCCTTGTCCAGCATGATGTCGCCGGACTT
The DNA here is from genome assembly GCA_025928735.1 of Rhodanobacteraceae bacterium. Lineage (GTDB taxonomy): Bacteria > Pseudomonadota > Gammaproteobacteria > Xanthomonadales > Rhodanobacteraceae > 66-474. Next base: position 1,631 of record JAICIW010000063.1, read on the forward strand.
GTTGCTCTGCCGCAGCTCCAGTCGCCCCGCGGTGATCTGCGCGGAATGCAGCGCGATGCGCACGGGCGTGTCGCGGAAGTCGACCGTCGCGTACGCCAGCACCGTACCGTCCGCGCCCGTGATCGGGGCGGCGAAGCTCAACGTTTTCGATTGCGGTGATTGCGCGGGGCCGACGTCCGCCTCGTTGAGCACCGACATCAGTTGCGCCGCACGTGCATAACCCAGTTGCTGGAGGTTGCCACGCAGCACTTCGTTCAACTGCGGGCTGTACAGCGTCACGGCTTCAGCGTCTTTCACCTCGGCCTTGATGTGTTGCGCGATCGCGTCGCGCGTCTGCGGATCGTCGTGGGCGGCCAGCTGCGCAGCCAATGCAGGTTGCGTCAGTGCCTTCACCACCTGCGCGCGCCTGTCGGCGACGATCAAGCCGATTTTCTGTGCGACGTCCTGCCTTGCCTGTACCAGCATCTGCGCAGCATCGGTCTGACGCTTGGCCAGCCACGCCTGCCAGCCCATGAACAACCCGAACAGCACCAGCAGCGTGCCAAGCGCCAAGGCGAGATCGGTGACCAAAGCGGCAAAGCCGCGGCGCAGGCTCAGGCGCGCGCGCACCGCCCGCGCCGCAGAATGCGCTTTCGGTGTCGCCTTCTTGTCGATCGTCGATTCGTCGTCCATCAGGACCTGTTACGCCACCCCGGTGGAACCGAAGCCCCCGCTGCCGCGTTCACTCGGTGCGAATTCCTCGACCACCCTCCAGACCACGCGCGCCACCGGCGTCACCAGCAATTGCGCGATGCGGTCACCCGGCTGGATGGTAAACGCCACGCTGCTGCGGTTCCAGCAAGAAATCATCAGCGGCCCCTGGTAATCGGCATCGATCAGGCCCGTGAGGTTGCCCAGCACCAGTCCGTGTTTGTGGCCCAGGCCTGAGCGTGGCAGGATCAGCGCGCACCAGCCGGGGTCGGCAACGTGGATCGCCAAGCCGGTTGGAATCAATGCGCTCTCGCCAGGATTCAGCGAGACGGCACTCTCCGACGCTGCGCGCAGGTCCATGGCGGCGCTGCCGTCGGTGGCATACGCCGGCAACGGAATGGAATCGCCGAGGCGCGGATCGAGGCGCTTAAGTTCCACCGGTATCGCGGTGCGTTTTTGCGAAGTCATGTGGCTTTCCGCGCGTGATAGCGCGCGGCGATGCGCGCGACCAGGGTTTTCGCAAGCTGTGATTTGGACGCGCGCGGCAGGGTTTCGCTGCCGCCCGGCCAGATCAGTTCCAGCGCGTTGTCGTCGGCGCCGATCCCGATATTTTCGTCGACATGGTTCGCGGCCAGCATGTCGAGCTTCTTGCGCTCGAGTTTTTCGCGCGCGTGTTCCGCGACATGATCGGTTTCGGCCGCGAAACCAACCACGAACGGACGCGGATCGCGCGCGGCGACTTCGGCCAGGATGTCGGGATTCTCCACCAGCTCCAGCACGGGCGCGCCGGACGCGTTTTTCTTGATCTTGCGCGAGGAATATTCAGCGACACGCCAATCCGCCACGGCGGCGGTCGCGATGAAAATGTCGGCGTTGTCGATCACCTTCATCACCGCATCGCGCATCTGCAGGGCGCTGCGCACGTCCACCCGGCAGGCGACGCCGCCGGGGGTCGCCAGTGCGACGGGTCCGGCGATCAGGATGACGTCCGCGCCTTCCGCGACGCAGGCTTCGGCGATCGCGAAACCCATCTTGCCGGAACTGCGGTTGCCGAGGAATCGCACCGGATCAATGTCCTCGTAGGTCGGCCCGGCATCGATCACGACCTTGACGCCGACCAACGCGTTCTCATGCGACATGCGTGCCGCCCGGCGTCAGCAGCGCCTGCACCAGTTGCTGCGGTTCCAGCATCCGGCCGGGCCCGGATTCGCCTTCCGCGAGCGGGCCGCTGGCGGGTCCAAGGACCGCGACCCCCCGCGCGCGCAATGTGGCGACATTGGCCTGCGTCGCCGGGTGCAACCACATCCGGTGGTTCATGGCGGGCGCGACGGCCAGCGGCGCGGTGGTGGCAAGGCACAAAGTGCAAAGCAGATCGTCGGCGAAGCCGTGCGCGAGTTTCGCAAGCACGTCGGCGGAGGCTGGCGCGATCAGGATTGCATCGGCCCAACGCGCGAGTTCCAGGTGGCCCATGCCCATCTCGGCTTCGGCATCCCACAACCCGCGACGCACCGGCTGGCCGGAAAGCGCCTGAAACGTCAACGCGGTGACGAACCGTTCCGCATTTTCGGTCAGCACCACCCGAACTTCCGCGCCGGCGCCGCGCAGACGCCGCACCACCTCGCACGCCTTGTATGCGGCGATGCCGCCCGACACCCCGAGCAAAACCTGCCGATATTCGCCGGGGCGATGTTCCCTGACACCCATGTCGGAATCCGCTGACGGACAAACCGGGATTAGCTTACCGGATTCGCGTGCGCGCGCCGCTCGGCGAAAACGTCGTCACCGCGGATGATCGTCGCATCCGCCATGGAACCCGCACGATGAGCATCCGCGACTGGCCCGAAGACGAACGTCCCCGCGAAAAACTGTTGGCACGTGGCGCCCATGCGCTCACGGCCGCGGAACTGGTGGCGATATTACTGGGCAGCGGCGTACGCGGACGCAGCGCGCTGGACATGGGACGCGACCTTTTGACCAGCGCTGGCAGCTTGAACGCGTTGTTGTCCAAAGATGTCGACGACGTGCCGGGGCTCGGGCCAGCCAAACGTGCGCGGCTGGTCGCGGGCCTGGAATTGGCGCGCCGGTGCCTGGGTGAGGAACTCTCCGCGCGCACCGCATTGACCAGCCCACGCGACAGCGCCGCGTTCCTGAAGGCGCAATTGGCGCACAAACCCTACGAAGTCTTCGCCTGTCTGTTCCTCGACAACCGCCATCGGGTGCTGGCTTTCGAGGAGCTGTTTCGCGGCACGCTGGATGGCGCGTCGGTGCATCCGCGCGAGGTGGTGCGTGCTTCGCTGAAGCACAACGCCGCGGCGGTGATCCTGGCCCACAACCACCCGAGCGGCATCGCCGAACCTTCCGCCGCCGATCGCAACATCACCCGGCAATTGCGCGACGCGCTGCAACTGGTCGGCGTCCGCGTGCTCGACCATCTGGTGGTCGGCGCTGGCGAGCCGACGTCGATGGCTGCGCGTGGGCTGATCTGAAGACCCGCGATCGATCTGCCGCACGCCGGTGCAGAACCAGAACAGCCTTCCAAGCCGGGTTTTGCCTGGAAGCGGCTTCGCACAAGGCGCCGGAACCCGCTTCGCCCTCCGTCAGTTATGCACAACGCAGGATCACAAGCGTTTGGCGCTTCATTTTCGTGCGGTTTCGGCAAATGCCTTGTACTCGATTGAACGATCTACGGTTTTTTGTCTGACTCCTCCCCAAACGCGCGGAGAAGATTCTTCCGAAAACCTCGGCTTGCATCGGTATCCACCGGGTTATCCACAGGCCCCGGGTTGGGTTGCAGCAGGCCGCTGCGTTAGGATGAAAGACTGTCCCTCGAGCCGCCCTCCCGTGAAAAACGCCCTCCGCGATCTGTTGCTGCACGCGCTGGATAGCCTGCGCCGCGACGGCGCGCTGGATGTTCCGGCACCCGATTTCGTGATCGAACGCACGCGCTCGCGCGAGTACGGTGACTTCGCCTGCAACGCGGCGCTGCTGCTGGCCAAGTCACTTGGACGCAAGCCCCGCGAGGTGGCGGAAACGATCGTGGCAGCAGTGCCGGACAGCCCGCTGGTCGAACGGGTCGAAATCGCGGGACCGGGGTTCATCAACTTTTTCCTGACCGGCGCCGCGTGGCACGATGAAATCCGGCGCGTGCTGCACGAAGGCGCGCAATACGGGCACAGCCAATCCGGCGCCCGCCGGGCGGTGGGCGTGGAATTCGTCTCCGCCAACCCGACCGGGCCACTGCACGTAGGCCATGCGCGGGCCGCCGCGACCGGCGACACCCTGGCACGGCTGTTCTCCGCCACCGGCTGGAAGGTGTATCGCGAGTTTTACTACAACGACGCCGGCGCGCAGATCCAGAATCTCGCGCTGTCGGTGCAAGCGCGCATCAAGGGCATCGAACCGGATGACCCGCGCTGGCCCGCAGACGGCTACCGCGGCGACTACATCCGCGACGTGGCGAACGATTACACCCGCGGCGCAACGGTCACCGGGGGCGGGTACGTCGGCGACAAGGTCCGCGAATACTTGCGTGAATTCGACAAACAGGACATCGACGCGGCGGCTCCCGAGACCACGGGTTACAAAATCACCGCGAAGCAGGATCCGGACGACCTCGAGGCGATTCGGCAATTCGCGGTGGCTTGGCTGCGCCGCGAACAGGACGAGGACTTGCGCGCCTTCGGCGTGGAATTCGACGTGTATTTCCTGGAATCGTCGCTCTATACCGAAGGCGAAGTACAGCGCGTGGTAGAACGGATTGCGCAACAAGGGCATTCCTACGAAGCCGACGGCGCGCTGTGGCTGCGTGCGACCGATTTCGGCGACGACAAGGACCGCGTGATGCGGAAATCCGACGGCGCATACACCTACTTCGTGCCGGACGTCGCCTATCACCTGTCCAAGTGGGAGCGCGGCTACAAGCGTGCGGTCACCGAACTCGGCGCCGACCACCATGGCTCACTGGCGCGCGTGCGCGCAGGGCTGCAGGCGCTGGATATCGGCATTCCGAAAGACTGGCCCGAATACGTGCTGCACCAGATGGTGACGGTGATGAAGGGCGGCGAGGAGGTGAAGATTTCCAAGCGCGCCGGCAGTTACGTCACCCTGCGCGACCTGATCGAGATGGCCGGGCTGGACGCTACGCGCTATTTCCTGATTGCGCGCAAGAGCGATTCGCAACTGGTGTTCGACATCGACCTGGCGCGCGCCCAGACCAACGACAACCCGGTCTATTACATCCAGTACGCGCACGCGCGGGTGTGTTCGGTGCAGCGGCAGATGCATGACCGCTCGATCATTTTCGAGCAACGCAAGGCGCTGACGCATCTGGATCGGCTGCAGGGCGAGCACGCTCGTTGCGTGATGGTGGAAGTTTCGCGCTTCCCGGAGCTCGTCGAAGTCGCGGCGGCCTGCCGTGAACCGCATCTGCTGGCACAATACCTGCGTGAGCTGGCCGGCGCCTTCCACGTCTGGTACAACGCGGAGCAGTTCCTGGTGGACGACGACGACCTGCGCAACGCGCGCGTGGCGCTGGCGTATGCCACCCGGCAGGTGCTCGCCAACGGACTCGGCATGCTGGGTGTGTCGGCTCCCGAATCGATGTGACGATTTCCATTTTTCGATGAACGACTGATGCGGCCTCTACCCGGCCGCGCGCATACGCATACAAGGCATACGAGGTCTGGCAGTGGCAACACGCAACGGCAAACAAGCGGTACGCAACGGCGGTTCGGGATTCCCGGGCTGGGCCCTGTTCCTGGCGGGTGTGGTGGTGGGGCTGATCCTGTTCGCGTTCGCGAGCCGGCACCTGCCCAGCCTGCGCCGCACCGATCAACCGCAGGCCAATCCGGACGCTGTCGCGCAACAGGCCAGCTCGCCCGGCATCGCCGGAAGCAGCGCGGCCTCCAGCGCTTCGCAATTCGACTTCTACAAGGTGTTGCCGGAAAAGGAAGTGGTGATTCCGAACACGGAACTCTCCGCGATGGCCAAGGCCGAACAGCAGCAGGCCGCGGCCGCCAACAACGCCAGTGCATCCGCGCCCGCCGCCACCAGCGCGACAGGCGCTGCGTCTTCGGAAGGCGGTTACGTGTTGCAGGTGGGTGCGTTCCCGAAAGCCAGCGATGCCGACGCGATGAAAGCCAAGCTCGCGCTGCAGGGCTTCACCGCGCACGTCCAGGCCGTGACGCTCGACGGGCAAGTCTGGAATCGCGTGCGGATCGGACCGTTCGCTTCGGCCACGCAGTTGCAGGACGTGCAAAAGCAGCTTTCCTCGGCGGGCATCCACGGGATTCCGCTGAAGGAAAAATAGTTTCGGGATGCGGTGAGAGCGTAACGATTATTTCGTCGTCGTTCCGGAGCCGCGCGGAGCGCGGAACCCGGACTGCGAAGGCAGGATGCCGAAGCGAACATCGGCGTAGCCGATGGCCCGTAGGGCGAGCCGCAGGACGCGGCGAGTAATCGGTTTTTTTGGAGTGCCTCAGTTCCCATGTCCGGCAAAACAGTTCTCGTCACCGGCGCATCCGCCGGCTTCGGCGCCGCCATCGCGGCAAAGTTCGCGGAAAACGGCTGGCGCGTGATCGCGTTTGCGCGCCGCGCCGAACGGCTTGCGAAACTGGTCGATCGATTCGGCCCTGAACGCGTGCACGCCGCCGCGTTCGATATCCGCGACGAAGCCGCAATGCGAGTCGCGCTGGATGCGCTGCCGAAGGATTTTCGCGATGTCGACCTGCTGGTCAACAATGCCGGCCTCGCTCTCGGGACCGCCAAGGCCCAGGATTGCGACCTCGCGCAATGGCGGCAGATGATCGACACCAACGTCACCGCGCTGGTCACGCTGACGCGGCTGTTGTTGCCGAAACTCATCGAACGCCGCGGCGCGATCGCCAACATCAGCTCGATTTCCGGCACGTACCCGTACACCGGCGGCAACGTGTACGGCGGCACGAAGGCGTTCGTGACGCATTTTTCCGCGAACCTGCGCACCGACCTGCACGGCACCGGCGTGCGCGTGACCAACATCGAACCCGGCATGGCCGAAACCGAGTTCACGCTGGTGCGCACCGGCGGCAACCAGTCCGCATCGGACAAGCTGTACGCGGGCGCACGTCCCATCACCGGACAAGACATCGCCGACACCTTGTGGTGGGTCGCCAACCTGCCGCCGCACCTCAACATCAACCGCATCGAAGTGATGCCGGTGAGCCAGTCGGCGGCCGGGCTGCAGATCGCGCGCGATGCTTAGGGCTCAGGTTTCCTGCAGGTACGTGTAGCCGGTCAGGCCCGCTTCCAGCGCGGCTTCCAGGTGTCGTGCGGCGTCGCCGTCAAGATCGGCGGCTGCGAGCTTTTCGCGATAGGCCGCGCGCAGGTCGTCGGGCTTGTAGCCGACGTAGTCGAGCAGCATGTCGGCGGAATCGCCATGACGCGCACCGTCCAGCGTGAATGCGTTGCCCTCGATGCGCACGTTTACCGCGTCGGTATCGCCGAACAGGTTGTGGATGTCGCCCAGGGTTTCCTGATACGCCCCGACGAGAAAGATGCCGAGCCGGTACGGTTCGCCTGGTCGCAGTTCGTGCAGCGGCAGGCTGACGTC
>JAICIW010000406.1 GCA_025928735.1 Rhodanobacteraceae bacterium
CTTCTACTGGAATTCCATGTCGCCCAAGGGCGGCGGCGATCCGTCCGGCAAGCTGGCCGACGCAATCAGCAAGGCGTTCGGCGACGTCGCCAAGTTCAAGGCCGAGTTCGGCAAGCTCGCGACCGGCACGTTCGGCTCCGGTTGGGCGTGGCTGGTGCAGCGCGCCGACGGTTCGCTGGGCCTGGTCAGCACCTCCAACGCCGGAACGCCGATCACCGGCAGCGATCGCCCGCTGTTGACCTGCGACGTGTGGGAACACGCGTACTACATCGACTACCGCAACGCGCGCGCCAAATACGTCGATGCGTACTGGAACCTGGTGAACTGGGATTTCGCGGCCAGCCAGATGGCGTGACCCGTGCGCTTCCGTTCGCCCCGGCTCAGCCGCGGGCGAACGGGCTTCCTTTTGTCATTCCGGGACGGCCCGCACGGGCCGAACCCGGAATCGGTTTCAGGTTGGGCCGGTGTGGGCCTCAATGTCCGCGGCAAAATTCATGTCGCCGCTCCTGCATCCATAGCCACAGCACCCTGAAAGCGCGGAACAGCCAATCACGCGTGTCGTTCCGCATCCGTCACGACTCCTGATTGCGCGTCGCATCGGCTGCCGCGGCCGTCACCGCATCCGCGAGCCGCGCAGCAAGCGCCTGCACCTCGTCGGCGTTCTCGCCCTCGATCGTGACGCGCACCAGCGGCTCGGTGCCCGATGGTCGCAACACCACGCGGCCGCGGCCGCGCAATGTATCCTGCACTTCCGCCAGCGCGTCCTGCACGCTCGAGAGGCCCACCACGGATTTGGCGCCCGCCACTTTCACGTTGCGGGTAATCTGCGGCAACTTGGAAAGGCCCGAGCGCGCCTGCGACAGATCCTTGCCCGCGCGCGCCAGCGCATCCAGCACCGCAAGAGCGGACACGATGCCGTCGCCGGTGCTGGCGCGGTCGAGGCACAAGATGTGGCCGGAGGTTTCGCCGCCCAGCATCCCGTCGTGTTCCTTCAACTGTTGCAGCACGTAGCGGTCACCGACATTGGCGCGCAGGAACCGCACGCCCGCGCCGGTCAGCGCACGCTCAAGCCCGAAGTTGCTCATCAGCGTGCCGACCACCGGCCCGCGAAGATGCCCTTCGGTCAACCAGTCCTGCGCCAGCACGTACATCAAGTCGTCGCCGTCGGCGAGTTCACCATTGCGGTCGACCATCTGCACGCGATCGCCATCGCCATCGAAGGCGATGCCCAGGTCGGCGCGCTGTTCCAGCACCGCGCCACGCAAGGCGGCGGGATGGGTCGATCCGACTCCGCGGTTGATGTTGAAGCCATCGGGTTCGCTGCCGATCCGCGTGACCTTGGCGCCCAGCGCGGTGAACACCTTGGGTGCGACCGTGTAGGTGGCGCCGTGCGCGCAATCAAGCACGATGTGCATGCCGGAAAGATCCGGCGGCGTCGACAGGGTTCCGAGGCAGAATCGCGCGTAACGTTCCACCGCGTCATCGATGCGGCGTGCCTTGCCCAGGCGCTCCGGCGCGACGGTGGTGAACGCGGCATCGATTTCGCGTTCGATCTTCGACTCCACCGCATCGTCCAGCTTCTCGCCATTGGCGGAAAAAAACTTGATGCCGTTGTCCTGGTATGGATTGTGCGAAGCACTGATGACGATGCCGGCACTCGCGCCGAACTCGCGCGTCAGCTGCGCCACCCCCGGCGTCGGCAATGGACCAAGCAAACCCACGTTCGCGCCCGCCGCGACCAGGCCGGCTTCCAGCGCGGACTCGAACATGTAACCCGATACGCGGGTGTCCTTGCCGATCAGCACCAGCGGCTGCCGCCCGTTGCCCAGCACCACGCCCGCGGCGCGACCGAGCTTCAGCATGAATTCGGCCGTGATCGGCCATTCACCGACGCGACCGCGCACACCATCGGTACCGAAGTATTTGCGCGGTTCGGAACTCGGGACTCGGGACTCGGACATGGAATAAAGGATCTGGAAATGGAGGAAGGTCAACCGAGCCACGTCGTCATTCCGGGCCGTTCCCGACCTC
>JAICIW010000134.1 GCA_025928735.1 Rhodanobacteraceae bacterium
CATCGATCAAGCTGGCGCCGAGCGCGTCGTCGGGACTGGTGAAGGTCGCCAGTTGGATGTCGTTCGCCAGCCGCAGGCACCATTCCGAGGGCGTGTCCGCCTGCAACGCGCCCGCCTCCGAAAGCAGCGGACGCAGCGTCGTGGCCAACGCGTCCGCGTCCGCGTCGGAGAGGTCACCGATCGGGCACGCCATCAGCCGTGCACCAGTGGCTTCGCTGCGCACGTACGCAGGATCCGCGCACAACCAATTTGCGCCGCCCGCATCGCCAGCGTGACAGTGATGGCGCAATGCTGCCGCGGGAACGCCGTCGCCGTCGAAACGAAAATGGTCACGCACCGCCGCCATGCGGCCATTCCGCGCATCCGGCAACCGGTCGCCGCGCGCAAGCCACTGGTGGAATGCGGGATGCGCATCGGCATGCGCGAGCGGCGGCATCAGGACGTGCAACGTGCTCATGCCGCGTCCGATTCCATGGCTTCGTAGCGCGCCAGCCATTCGGTTTCGAGTACCGCCTTTTCCTCGCGCAGGGCATTCTGTTCGCGCCCGATGTCCGCAAGCACGGCGGTAGGCCCTGTGTAGATTGCGGGATCGGCCAGCCGCTCCTGCAAGGCGGACAACGCGGCATCGATCTTCGCCACGCGCGTCTCGATTTTCTCCAATTGCTTGCGCTGGGCCCGCTGGCGCTCACGCTCGGCGGCGGCTTCGCGACGCCGTTCGCGGGGATCGGCGGTTTGCGCTTTTGCGTCGCCGCGTTCGGCCGGTTCGCCGCCGCGCGTGCGCAACCAGCGCGCGTAGTCCTCGAGATCACCGTCGAACGATTCGACCACACCATCGGCCACGCGCCAGAAGCTGTCGCACACCAGCCCGAGCAAGTGGCGATCGTGCGCGACCAGCACCAATGCACCGGGAAAATCGTTCAACGCATCGGCCAACGCGCCGCGCATGTCGAGGTCGAGGTGATTGGTCGGTTCGTCCAGCACCAGCAGGTTGGGTTTACCCCATGCGATCAGCGCCAGTGCCAGCCGCGCGCGCTCGCCGCCCGAAAACCCGTCCACGGGTTCGAAGGCGCGATCCCCTGCGAAATGCCACTTGCCGAGCCAGTCGCGCAAAGTTTGCGGTGGCGTTCCGGGTGCGAGGTCACGCAGGTGATCGAACGGCGTTTCGCCCGCCCTCAGGTTCTCCACCGTGTGCTGCGCGAAATAGCCGATCGACAAATCCTTGTGCGCGGTGCGCTCGCCAGCCAACAGCGGCAAATCGCCGACCAGCGTCTTGACCAGCGTGGATTTGCCCGCGCCGTTGGGACCCAGCAAACCGATCCGGTCGCCCGCCTGGACGCTGAACCGCACGTTGCTCAGCACTTTGAGTCCCTCTCCCGCCGGGAGAGGGGAAAAACAATAACCCGCATCGACATGTTCCAGCTTCAGCATCGATTGCGGGAGGCGTTCGGGTTCCGGAAATCGAAACTCGAAAGCGCGCTCGACGCGCACGGCTTCCGTGCCGGAGAGTTTTTCCAGACGCTTGACGCGCGATTGTGCCTGGCGCGCCTTGGTGGCCTTCGCCCGGAAGCGATCGATGAACGATTGCAGATGCGCACGCTCGGTTTGTTCCTTCGCGAATGCGGCCTGCTGCTGGTGCAGGCGCTCGGCGCGCTGGCGCTCGAAGTCGCTGTAGTTGCCCGCGTAGAGTCGCGCCGCGCCCTGCTCCAGGTGCAACACGTGATCGACGGTGCCGTCGAGAAATTCGCGGTCGTGCGAAATCACCATCAGCGTGCGCGGATAGCGCCGCAACCATTGCTCCAGCCACAGCACCGCATCGAGATCGAGATGGTTGGTCGGTTCGTCCAGCAACAACAGGTCGGACGGTGCCATCAGCGCGCGCGCGAGGTTCAGGCGTCCGCGCCAGCCGCCGGAAAATTCCGCGACGGTTTTTTCATGATCGTCCGGTTTGAACCCCAGCCCGTGCAGCAGGCGTCCGGCACGGGCACGGCCGTCGTAGCCGCCCATCGCGTCGATGCGTTGATGGGCCGAGGCCGCCGCAGCATGGTCGCCATCGGTTTGCGCACGCGCTTCGTCGGCCAGCGCCGCGGCCAGTTCGATGTCGCCACCCAGCACATAGTCGATGGCGCGATCGGCCAACGCAGGCGTTTCCTGCGCGACCGATGCAATGCGCAAACCCGCGGGCACGTCCAGCGCACCGGCGTCGGCTTCAACCTCGCCCAGGATCGCCGCGAACAGGCTGGACTTGCCGCTGCCATTGCGCCCGGCCACACCGATTTTCCAGCCGTCGTGCAGCGCTGCGTCGACGCCCTCGAGCAACAGACGGCCGCCACGGCGCAGCGCAAAATTGCGGAAGGCGATCACACGTAACGCACGCCCACGATTTCGTAATTGCGCTCGCCGGCCGGTGCATCGAAGCCGAAGCTGTCGCCTTCGTTCTTGCCGATCATCGCGCGCGCGATGGGCGACGAAACCGCGATCAGACCCTGCTTGATGTCGGCCTCGATGTCGCCCACGATTCGGTAAGTGACCTTGTCGCCGCTGTCGGCGTCCTCGAGGTCCACCAGCGCGCCGAACACGACCTTGCCACCCGGATTCAGCGTGGCGGGATCGATGATCTGCGCGGTCGAAAGCGCCGCCTCGATGCGCTGGATGCGGCCCTCGATGAAGCCCTGCTGCTCGCGCGCGGCGTTGTATTCGGCGTTTTCGCTCAAGTCGCCATGCGCGCGCGCTTCGGCGATCGCGGCGATGACCTTCGGGCGGTCGACGGATTTCAGGTTGTCCAGCTCGGCGCGCAGGCGCTCGGAACCGGCTTTGGTCATGGGGGCTCGCTGCATGGCGGGACTCCTGTATTGCATGCGGGCGCAGTCATGAACTTCGCGCCCATTGATGAAAAGGCTGTTGTGAAAAGTCAGGCCATGGATGGCCGTTCTGGTGTTGCCTGAGGCATTACGGGTAGCTCTGCGAAGTGGTCTGGCGATGCGGCGATCATGGAAGATCGCACGAATATGGTCAGGCGACCGCGGCCCGTTCACCGGGCGGCTTCGCCTCGTGGCGATCGAGTTCGGCGTGCAGCTCCTGCAGGCTGATCACCGCGGCATTCGCGCGAAAATCCAGCGAGTGCAGCAACGCCGCCGCGCCTGCGACCGTGGTCGAATAAGTGACGTGCTGCTGCAAGGCCGAACGCCGAATCGAGAACGAGTCGGTGATCGCCTGCCGGCCTTCGGTGGTATTGACGATGTAGGCGATCTCGCCATTCTTGATCGCGTCGACGATGTGCGGACGGCCTTCCAATACCTTGTTGATGCGCTCGCATTCGACGTCGTGTTCGCGCAGGAACTTCGCAGTCCCGCCGGTTGCGATCAGCGAAAAACCGCGCGTCACCATGTCGCGTGCGACTTCCAGCAGCCGCGGCTTGTCCGCGTCGCGCACCGACAGGAACACCTTGCCGCCCACCGCGGGTGCCGCGATGTGCGCGGCCTCGTGGCCTCGCGCGAAGGCTTCGCCAAAGCTGCGCCCGACCCCCATCACCTCGCCGGTGGAGCGCATTTCGGGGCCGAGGATCGGGTCGACGTTCTGGAACTTCAGGAACGGGAAGATCGCTTCCTTCACCGCCCAATAATGCGGCACGCGTTCGCGTGTGGTGCCCTGCTCCGCCAACGTTTTGCCGGCCATGCAACGCGCCGCGATCTTGGCCAGCGGCCGGCCGATGGCCTTGGACACGAACGGTACGGTACGCGAAGCGCGCGGGTTCACTTCCAGGATGTAAACCTCGTCGCCCTGGATCGCGAACTGGGTATTCATCAGTCCGACCACGCCGAGCTCGCGCGCCAGCAGCGCCACCTGCCGGCGCAGCTCGTCCTGGATTTCGGGCGACAACGAATACGGAGGCAGCGAGCACGATGAATCGCCCGAATGCACACCGGCTTCCTCGATATGCTGCATGATCCCGCCGATCAGCACCTCGCCGTCGGCATCGGCGATCACATCCACGTCGACTTCGACCGCGTTGTCGAGGAAGCGGTCGAGCAGCACCGGCGACTTGTCGGACACGCGCACCGCGTCGCGGATGTAGCGCGCCAGATCCTCATCGGCATGCACCACTTCCATCGCGCGGCCACCCAGCACGTAACTCGGCCGCACGATCAGCGGATAGCCGAGTTCACGCGCCAGCACCATCGCTTCCTCGGCGGTATGCGCGATGCGGTTCGGCGGCTGCTTCAGCTGCAATTTCTCTATCAACTGCTGGAAGCGTTCGCGGTCTTCGGCCAGGTCGATCGAATCCGACGAGGTGCCGATGATCGGCACACCAGCGGCTTCCAGCGCGCGCGCCAACTTGAGCGGCGTCTGTCCGCCGTATTGCACGATCACGCCGGTCGGCTTCTCCTTGTCCACGATTTCCAGTACGTCTTCCAGCGTCACCGGTTCGAAATACAAACGGTCCGAAGTGTCGTAGTCGGTGGACACCGTTTCCGGGTTGCAGTTCACCATGATGGTTTCGAACCCATCCTCGCGCATCGCGAGCGCCGCGTGCACGCAGCAGTAGTCGAACTCGATGCCCTGCCCGATCCGGTTGGGCCCGCCGCCCAGCACCATGATCTTCTTGCGGTCGCTCGGATCAGCCTCGCACTCTTCCTCGTAGGTCGAGTACATGTAGGCGGTGGTGGTGGCGAACTCGGCCGCGCACGAGTCGACGCGCTTGTAGACGGGCCGCACGTCCAGCATGTGGCGCAAATGGCGCACTGCCCGTTCGTCGGATTGCAGCAACGTCGCGAGGCGCGAGTCGGAAAAGCCCATGCGCTTCAGTTCGCGCATCCGCGCCGCATCCAGCGCACGCATCCCGCCCGCGCGCACGTCCGTCTCGGCTGCCACGATGTCTTCGATCGCGGCGAGGAACCAGGGATCGATCTTGCACAGATCGTGCACGTCTTCCAGCGACAGGCCGGCGCGGAATGCATCGCCCACATGGAGGATCCGTTCGGGGCCGGGCTGGCGTAACTCGCGCTTCAGCGATTCCATGCCTTCCTGGGTTTTCCAGTCGATGCCACCGGCATTCAAGCCATCATGGCCGGTCTCGAGACCGCGCAGCGCCTTCTGCAGCGATTCGGAAAAGGTGCGTCCAATTGCCATCACCTCGCCCACCGATTTCATTTGCGTGGTCAGGTGGGGGTCGGCGGCCGGGAATTTCTCGAACGCGAAACGCGGGATCTTGGTGACGATGTAGTCGATGCTTGGCTCGAACGACGCCGGCGTCTTGCCGCCGGTGATCTCGTTCTTCAGTTCATCCAGCGTGTAGCCGACCGCGAGCTTGGCCGCGACTTTGGCGATCGGGAACCCCGTGGCCTTGGAGGCCAGCGCGGACGATCGCGACACGCGCGGGTTCATCTCGATCACCACCACGCGACCGTCGGCGGGATTCACGCCGAACTGCACGTTCGAGCCGCCAGTGTCGACGCCGATCTTGCGCAGCACCGCGATGGAATAGTCGCGCAGGCGCTGGTATTCCTTGTCGGTCAACGTGAGCGCCGGCGCCACGGTGATCGAGTCTCCGGTATGCACGCCCATGGGATCGAAGTTCTCGATCGCGCACACGATGATGCAGTTGTCCGCACGGTCGCGGACCACTTCCATCTCGAATTCCTTCCAACCCAGTACCGATTCATCGATCAACACTTCGTGCACCGGCGACAATTCCAGCCCGCGCGAAACGATGCGCTCGAATTCCTCGACGTTGTAGGCGATGCCGCCGCCGGTGCCGCCCAGCGTGAACGACGGGCGCACGATGCACGGGAAACCGAGCCCGGCCTGGCCTTCGCGCGCTTCTTCCAGCGTGCGCGCGATCGCTGACCTCGGCGATTCCAACCCGATCTCGTCCATCGCGTTGCGGAACAACTCGCGATCCTCGGCCATCCGGATCGCGTCGCGCGACGCCCCGATCAACTCGACGCCGTGCTTTTCCAGCACGCCATGGTCTGCGAGCTCCAGCGCGCAGTTGAGCGCCGTCTGTCCGCCCATGGTGGGCAGCAGCGCGTCGGGCTTTTCCTTCTCGATGATGCGCTCGACCGTGCGCCAGTTGATCGGCTCGATATAGACGCGATCGGCCATCTCCGGATCGGTCATGATCGTGGCCGGATTCGAGTTGACCAGCACCACGCGATAGCCTTCTTCGCGCAGCGCTTTGCACGCCTGCGCACCCGAGTAGTCGAATTCGCAGGCCTGGCCGATCACGATCGGACCGGCGCCAATGATCAGGATGGTTTTGATGTCGGTACGGCAGGGCATCAGCGTGCCTCCTGCATCAGGTTCGCGAACCGCGCGAACAGATACGCGATGTCGTGGGGTCCGGGGCTCGCTTCCGGATGACCCTGGAAACAGAACGCGGGACGGTCGGTGAGTGCGAAGCCCTGCAGCGAACCATCGAACAAAGAGATATGCGTGGTGCGCACATTGGATGGAAGCGTGGCGGGATCGAC
>JAICIW010000268.1 GCA_025928735.1 Rhodanobacteraceae bacterium
CCGGGCCGCGCAAGAGCTGGGCGGCGGGCGATGCCTGCCGGCGCGCGGTGATCCACGCCTTGAATGCTGTCACGACGGACGAGCCGAGCTACCCCTCGGCGCTGAGCGCGAAGACCTGGGGTTTCTACGACGTCGCGTTCGGTGGCAAGGCATTCGAATTCGAGCGGCCGTTCGGCAGCTACGTGATGGAAAATGTGCTGTTCAAGATCAGCTTTCCGGCCGAGTTCCACGCGCAGACCGCCGTGGAATGCGCGATGAAATTGCATCCGGAAGTGAAGGACCGCATCGATGAAATCGAGCGCATCGAAATCGAAACCCAGGAAGCGGGCGCGCGCATCATCGACAAGACCGGTCCGCTGGCCAATTACGCCGATCGCGACCATTGCATCCAGTACATGGTGGCGGTGCCCCTGATTTTCGGACGCCTCACGGCAGAGGATTACACCGACGCAATCGCCGCCGATCCGCGCATCGA
Source organism: Rhodanobacteraceae bacterium (assembly GCA_025928735.1). Lineage (GTDB taxonomy): Bacteria > Pseudomonadota > Gammaproteobacteria > Xanthomonadales > Rhodanobacteraceae > 66-474. The sequence continues at coordinate 476 of JAICIW010000268.1, forward strand.
CACGCTGCGCGCGAAGATGACGGTGAAAGAAAATCCGCAATTCACCCGAGACTATTTCGATCCTGACAAGCGCTATATCGGCAATTCGGTCCAGGTGTTTTTCAGCGATGGGTCGAGTACCGGCAAGATTTCCATCGATTATCCGATCGGCCACCGTCGGCGCCGCGCCGAGGGGATTCCCGTCCTCATCGAGAAGTTCCACAATGCCCTCGCGGGTCATTTGCCGCAGACGCAGGCGCATGAAATCATTGAGGTTTGCGAACAAAGAGAGCGGATGCTGGCCATGCCTGTGCCGGAATTCATGGATTTGTTCGTGCAGGAGCCCCGCGCCTGAGTTCTAGATGAACGGAAATGCACCCTTTCGGCCAATTTGTTTGTTTTTTGCTAAACTGGCGCCGCCGTAGAGGGATGCGACGGGGTTGGATGGATCGCAATTCCCGCAGTAGTCTTGCACTTTGGAGCACGGTTCGCGCCGAAATGGCCGAGCCTGAAGAATCAACAACGAGGAGACTTACCGATGAAACGTAACGGCTTGTTCGCGGTCATCGCGCTGGCCTTGGGTACTGTTGGCGTGATGTCGGTCGCGCACGCCCAGGACACCAGTGCGCCGGCGGAAACAACGGGTAGCTTTGCGAATCCCAACTACAGCAACTGGTACATCGTGCCGCGCATCGGCGTGGTGATTCCCGACAGCGATCGCCAGGTGCAGTCGGATCCCGTGGGCGGTCTCGGTGTTGGCTTCTGGGTAAACCCGCACTTCACCATCGACGTCGAAGCGACCGGTGACAATGCGGATTTCAAGGACTCCTCGCTCCGCGCTGGCAAGCAATGGGAAACCTTGGGTCTCGACGTCGCGGGCCGTTGGTACTTCATGGATCCGTCCTCGCAATGGCGCCCGTACGTCATGGCAGGGATTGGCATGTGGCGTCATTCCGCGGTGTCCGAAGAACTCGCCCAAGCGGGCGGTGAGTGCGGTTGCCTTCATCCGAGCAGTGGATCGGGTTGGGGTCCTGGTGCGACCGTCGGCGTGGGCGTGCTGTACAACGTGAGCGATCGCGTCGCCCTGCGCGGTGAAATCGCGGCGCGCTACTACCGCGACACTTCGTCGGCGCAATTGGCCGGTCTTGCCGGTCCTGGCTTGCCGCATACTTATGGTCCGAAGCAGTGGCTGGATTCCATGGCGACCATCGCTTTGGTGTTCAACATGGGTCATCCGGCTCCGCCGCCGCCCCCGCCGGCTGCGCCGCCGCCGCCGCCGGCTGCTCCGCCGCCGCCGCCCCCGCCGCAGAACGTGGTGATCGATCTGCGTGGCGTGAACTTCAAGTTCGATCGTCCGAAGAAGGGTGAAAGCGACATCGGCCCGACGCTGAAGCCGCCGGCAGCCGATTCCGTAGCGATCCTGGATCAGGCCGTCGATACCTTGAACCGCTATCCGCAGGTCAAGATCGAGATCGATGGTTACACCGATTCGGTCGGTACCGACCAGTACAACCAGGGTCTGTCCGAGCGTCGTGCCAACATCGTCAATCAGTACCTGACTTCGCATGGCATCGACTCGAGCCGCATTACCGCCGTGAAGGGCTTCGGCGAGACCAATCCGATCGATACCAACAAGACCGCGGCTGGCCGTCAGCGCAACCGTCGCGTCGAGTTCAAGGTCGAGCAGCCCCAGAACGGCAGCATGTAAGCCGTTCGCGAAGATCGGCAGATCAACGCCGGTCTACGATGTGATATGGAAAAGCCCGGCTTTGCGCCGGGCTTTTTCTTTTCGAGCAGCCTGGAGGCGCGGCGCAGTGATCCACCCATGCGCGATTGTGTATGCGTACCCGCAGTGTTGAATCATCCACCGCACAGCGCGGCGACACAGTGCGTTCTCCGCGACACGGTCTCGCGCGCGCGCTGTCGCGCATGGGCGTGTGTTCGCGCAGCGAAGCGTCGCGGCGGATAATCGCGGGCCGCGTGCGGGTGAACGGCAACGTGGTACGCGATCCCGAATTGCCCGCGGATCCGGCGGTCGATCGCATTGAGCTGGATGGCGTCGTGCTGCGCGCGGCCGAGCGCGTCTGCATCATGCTCAACAAACCGCGTGGATTGGTGGTCAGCGCTTCCGACGAGCAGGGCCGCGGCACCGTGTATGCGTTGCTGCACGAGGCCGGCCTGCCGTGGCTGGCGCCCGTCGGAAGGCTGGACCGGGCCAGCGAAGGTCTGCTTTTGATGAGCAACGATTCGGCGTGGGCCGCGGGCATCACCGAGCCCGATGCCCATGTCCTGAAAACCTATCGCGTGCAGGTTCGAGGCATCGTCGATGACGCAATCCTGCAACGATTGCGTGCGGGCGTGCTCGATCGCGGCGAACATCTATCGGCGGCGTCCGTGCAGGCGATCGGCGGTGGCGGAAAGAACACCTGGCTGGAGATCGTGCTCGTGGAAGGCCGCAATCGGCAGATCCGCCGGATGCTTTCGACCTGCGACCGCGAGATATTGCGCCTGATGCGGGTCGCGATCGGCCCGTTGCAACTGGGCGATCTTGCCAAGGGGGCTTGGCGCCGCTTGAGCGACGTTGAAATCCGGCAATTGTCCGGCAAGCGCCCATGCGCCGCTACGCGTTGAGCGCGAAAGTCAGGCGGCCTGCGCGGCGCCGCCGATCCATGTTTCCGTCACCCGCAGGTCCCGATCGACCACCGTGAAGTCCGCGCGGAATCCGGCTTCGATATGCCCATGCGTTGCTTCGAGCCCGAGGAAATCCGCAGGGTAGGTCGAAGCCATGCGCGCCGCTTCCTCGAGCGGGACGCCGAGCAGCTCGACCGTGTTGCGTACCGCATCGATCATGTTGAGCGCGGAGCCGGCGAGGGTGCCCGAAGCCGTCTGGCAAATGCCGTCACGCGCGGTGATGGTTTCGCCATTCAACACGTACGCGGAATTGCTCGCGCCGACCGGCGGCATCGCGTCGGTGACAAGAAAGAGCTTGCCGCGCGGTTTTGCCCGCAGCGCAATGCGGAGGCTCGCAGGGTCCACGTGATGCCCGTCGACGATCACGCCGCACCAGGAATCGGGATCGTCCAGTGCCGCGCCGACCACGCCGGGTGCGCGGCTGGTCAGCGGCGACATCGCGTTGAAGAGATGGGTGAAGCCGCGCACACCCGCATTCAGCGCCGCAAGCACCGTCGCGTAATCGGCGTTGGTGTGTCCGGCGGACACGATCACGCCTGCCGCAACCAGCTCGCGGATGGCGTTCGGCGCCATGCGCTCCGGGGCCACTGTCAGCAATGTCTTTCCGTGCTGCAGGGATTCCGCCACGCGCAATTCGTCCGCATCCGGGGCATGCAGGTACTTTTC
>JAICIW010000267.1 GCA_025928735.1 Rhodanobacteraceae bacterium
CCGGTTATCGCGACGCACTGCAGCGCGCAGATGCCTTGCTTGCCGCGCAGTACGACCCGCAAGATGCCGACGTGAAGGACGTACGCGCGCAGATCGCGAACCTGCTGGCGCAGCGCGCGTCGGGTCCGGCGCCGCAACTCGGCGGCGCGCTGGCGCAACTGCAAAGCCTGCGCGCCAACCAGACGCCGGCCGTGTCGGCGACGCCCGCGCCCGCAGCCAGCAGCGGAGTCAAGCCATGAAAGGCAAGCGCTGGCTGGCCCTCGCGATCATCATCATCGTGCTGGCTGCGATAGCGTTCGTGTGGCTGGCGTCCGATCCCGGCTATGTGTTGATCCGCTTCCGTGGCTGGCGCATCGAGGCCACGGTGGTCGGTGCCGCGGCGATCCTGGTGGCCGCGTGGATCGCGATCGGCATCGTGTGGTGGCTGCTGCGCTGGCCGTTCGGCGCGCTGTCGCGGCGGCATCGCCGCCTCAGCCAGGAACGCCTGCGCGACGGGCTGGTCGCGATGGCCGAAGGCCGCCACGTGGAAGCCAATCGCACCCTGCAGCGCGCCGCGCAATATTCCAGTTTGCGTGCGCCCGCGCTGCTGTCGGCCGCCGCCGCCGCGCACCGTCACGGCGACACCCAGCGCGCGCTGGAAGCGCTGGACGAAGCCGCACAGCATTCCCCCGACGCCGCGCGCATCCTGCGTGCGCGCATCCTGCGCGAAAGCGGTCGCACGGACGAAGCCCTGCAATTGCTCGCACCCGGCGCCGAGGCCGGCAAGCTGCCGCCGGCCGGCTGGCACGAATATGCGCTGGCGGCGCTCAGCCTGGACCAGCCTGAAAAAGCGCGCGCGGCGCTGGAACCGCTGCGCAAGTCCGACATGTTGGGCAGCGCGGGCTTCGCCGAACTGGTCGATGAAGTATTGGGCGCGCTGTTGCGCAAGGCGGCCAATGCCGCGGCCCTGCAGGAACTGTGGAAGCGCGCCACCCGCCAGCAACGACAGATGCCCGTCCTGCTCGCCGCGTACGCCCGTCGCGGCTTCACGCTGAACGTTTCGCACGACGCGCTCGATGCCATCGAGGAAGCCCTGAAGCGCGAGTGGAACGCAGAACTCGTCGCCGCCTATGGCGACGCCACGCCGCCCAGCGAAGCCGCCGCACGTCTGCGCGTGGCGCAACGCTGGCTGGATACGCACGCCGGCGACGATGCCTTGCTGCGTACCCTCGGCGTGCTGTCGATGCGCGCCGCGGATCCGCGCGATGCGCGCGATTACCTGGTGCGTGCGCTGACACTGAAACCCACCGCCGCAAGCTGGGCGGCCCTCGGCGATATCCAGTCCGCGTCGGGTGACGCCGAGGATGCCATCCGCTGCTACGCCAACGCATGGAAGTGCGAGCAGGGCGAAGCCATCGCGCCGGGTCAGATCGAGGCCGGCATCGACACCGCGCACGTCACGCTCGAAGAGCGTGACGAACACGGGATGCCGCGCCTGCCGGGTGAACAGTCTTCGCCCGCGCGGTAGCCATGGCGATCTGGAAACAACACGCCGATCTCGACACCGTGAACGCCTGGAGCGCGCGCACATTGATGCAGGCGCTTGGCATCCGCATCACCGAAATCGGCGATGATTTCCTCACCGGCACGATGCCGGTGGACGACCGCACCCGGCAACCCTACGGCATCCTCCACGGCGGTGCCTCGGTCGCGCTGGCCGAAACACTCGGCTCGACCGCCGCGATGTTGTGCTGCGAGGAAGGCCGGGCCACGGTCGGCCTCGACATCAACGCGAACCACCTGCGCGCGGCACGCGAAGGCATCGTCACCGGCACCGCGCGCCCCATCCACGTCGGCCGCAGCACCCAGGTCTGGGAAATCCGGATCGAGAACGAAACCGGCGAATTGACCTGCATCGCGCGGCTCACGATGGCGGTGGTGCCGGGCGGCGCCTTTGCGCTTCGAAAGTAGCGCTATCTCGCATCCTGCGACGCCGCGAGCCTAACTTCGGCGGTATCCCCCGCTCCTACAATCGCCCCATGGAATCGACCCTGCTCTACGTGCTTGTCGCACTCGTAATCGTCGCGATCGGAATGCTGGCGTTCTTGTTGCTTCGCCCGCGCGGCGACACTGGTCTGCGCGAAAAACTCGATGCCTTGCGCGGCGACAGCGAACGCGTCGAACGCGTGCTGCGCGACGAGCAGCGCGCCGGGCGCGCGGAACTCGCGCAGTCGTTCGAACAGTTCCGTGGCCACGTGCAAACGCAACTGGACACCGTCAGCACGCAACAGCGCCAGCGCATCGAGGAATTCTCGACGCGGTTGGCGCAACTGATCGAGCGCACCGACCGTGGCGGCGAAGCCTTGCGCAACCAGTTGATCGAGGATGCCCGCACCGCGCGCGCGGAGAGTCAGGCGTCACTGCAGCGTTTCAGTGAGCAATTGCAGGCGTCGCTGAAAGCCCTCACCGCCGACAACGAAAAACGTCTCACTGAAGTGCGCGGTACGCTCGACGCGCAACTGAAGTCGCTGCAAACCGACAACGCCACGCAGCTCGACAAGATGCGCGAAGTGGTGGACGAGAAATTGCAGAAGACGCTGGAAACGCGGCTCGGCCAATCGTTCGGCGTGATCGCCAAACAACTGGAAGCCGTACAGCGAGGCTTGGGCGAAATGCAGACGCTGGCGATCGGCGTCGGCGACCTGAAACGTGTGCTCTCCAACGTCAAGACCCGCGGCACCTTCGGCGAAGTGCAACTGGGTGCGCTACTGGAACAAATCCTGACCGCCGACCAGTACGCCTCCAATGTCGCCGTGGTCCCGCACTCCGGCGAGCGCGTGGAATATGCGATCCGCCTGCCCGGGCAAGACGATGGTGCGCCGGTCTGGCTGCCCATCGACTGCAAGTTTCCGATCGAGGATTACCAGCGCCTGCTGGACGCGCAGGAACGCGCGGATGTGGAAGCCGCCTCCGCCGCCGCGCAGGCGCTGGAGCGGCGCGTGCGCGACGAGGCGAAAACCATCCACAGCAAGTACGTCGCGCCGCCGCACACCACGGATTTCGCGATCCTGTTCCTGCCGGCCGAAGGCCTGTACGCCGAGGTGATCCGGCGCCCCGGATTGTTCGAAGTGCTGCAGCGCGAGCACCGGGTGACAGTGGCGGGGCCGACCACGCTGACCGCGATCCTCAATGCACTGCAGATGGGATTCCGGACGCTCGCGATCGAACAGCGCAGCAGCGAAGTGTGGCGACTGCTCGGCGAGGTCAAAACCGAATTCGGCAAGTTCGGCGGGATCCTGGAAAAAGCCGAAAGGCAGTTGAACACCGTCAGCAAGAGCATCGGCGAGGCCGGCCGCAAGACCCGCACGATCAGCCGCGCGCTGCGCGACGTCGAATCGCTGCCGGCGGCGGAAGTGCAATCGCTGCTCCAGGATGCGGCGCTGCAGGACTTCGATGACGACGACTCGCCGGAACCGGCGAAAGCCGACCCGGACCAGCCTTGACACAGCTGACCCTGATGCGTCGCGCCGATGGCGCTACACTGCGGCGTTCGATATCCGACGAGGCAGATCGATGACCGAACCCCGCAAACCTTCGCAGTGCGCCGCCGCCCGGCCGACCACCCCGGAAGTCACGCGCGAGCAGGCCATGGACGCAGTGCGCACGCTGCTGCGCTGGGCTGGCGACGAACCGACCCGCGAGGGCCTGCTCGACACCCCCAAGCGCGTCGTCAGTGCCTACGAGGAATGGTTCTCGGGCTATCACGAAGATCCGCAGGAATACCTCGCGCGCACGTTCGAGGAAGTCGCGGGCTACGATGAAATGATCGTGTTGCGCGGCATC
>JAICIW010000223.1 GCA_025928735.1 Rhodanobacteraceae bacterium
CGTGTTGGGTCGTGTCCCTGGCGTCGATATCGATGGCGAGGCTCGACCAGGCCAGCAATGGACGCCCGGGATTGGACAGGTACGTGATGCTGCCGGCGCCTGCATCGAGACTGCCGTGTCCATTGATGGCGTTGGCGGCGCCGATGGTGAACTGGCCCGTGCCCGACAGTTCACCGCTGGCCTGCATCGGATTGGCGCCGGGCGCCAGCGTCGCCAGCAACTGCAGGGGCAGTGCCTGCAGATCGTAGTGGGCGGTGATCAAGCCTTTCGCGTTGCGATCCGCGGATGCGCAAAAGTGCGGCGCGCCGGAAGTCAGGCACAGTTGCGACAACGTCATCGTGCCGTTCTGCCAGACGATCGTGCTCGGCCGCTGCTGATGCCACGCGGGCAGGCCTTGCGGCACCAGCCGGATGTCGCTCAGTGTGCCGGCCCAGCGCTTGGCCTTCGCATCCCATTTGCCGTGCAGCGCCAGCGCGGTACTCAACTGCGGGCCGCGCGCGTCGAGGTGCAGGCTGTGCGAGGCAGCGTTGCCGTTGCCTTTCACTTCCACCGTTTCGAAATCGAGTGCCGAGATATGCACTTTTTGCAGAGACAGATCGAGATCGCCGCCCGGCTTCGATACGTCGGGAATCGACGCGCTGAGTTGCAGCGTGTCGATGCTCTGCGCTTGCTCGCGCAAGCTGCTGCCGCGCAGTTGCCCGACGACCGCCAGTTTCGGCCACGAGCCCTTGATGGCGAATTGGCCGTGCAGCTTGCCCGAAGCATCCGGCATCCAGTCGCCGAGCGAAGCGATATCCAGCGTGACCGTGGCGTCGGTCCGGGTGCCGTGCCGACCGACCGCGTGGATGCGGCTTTGACCGGCCACCAGCAATAGCGAGCCCTGCAGCAGATTGCCGGGCGCGATCACGAGATCGGCCTTGCTGCCGGCGATGCTGCGCTGGCGCAACGTGCCGGCCGCATTGTCGAGCTTCAGCGTAGCTTCGGGGCCCTTCGGCGTGATGCGCCCTTGGGTGGCCAGCATGAAGTTCATCGCGCCATTCCAGCCAGCGAGGATGGCGCCGGGATCGAACCGTTTCGCCACCGCGTCCAGCTTCCACGACATCTGCGGTTGCAAACCGATCGTGCCGCTGGCGTCCAGCCCGCCGTTCTTTTGCATGAGTTTCAGCGCGTGCAGATCGATGGTCTGCGGCGTGCCGGCCAGGTCGATGGTGAGATTGGCGAGGCGGTCCGGCGGCCCGACTGCCAACGCGCCTTTCAGGGCATAGTGGTCGATGCTGCCTACGAGCGTGACGTCACCGTGCGTCGCGAGCGGCTGGCCCACGATGTCCGCCGGCACTTGCACGTCGTTCCATTTTGCGTCGAGCGCGAACGACATCGGCGTGGCGTCGAGGTGCACCACGCCGGTCGCGATCGCGCTGCCCGTGATCTGGGGTGAACGCAGGCGCAGCGGATCGAGCGTCACGGTTTTCCCGTCGTAGCGAAACTGCGCGGGATCGAGCAGCAACGTGGTGTCGTTGATGACGACGCTGCCTTCCAGCTTGCCGCCGCTGGCATTGCCCGCGCCACGCAGATCCAGGGCGAGTGTCTTCAGCGGCGCGGGCAGCATGGGCAACGCGCGTGCATCGAATTTCGACACGGTGAGCGTCAACGTCCACGCGTGCGAAGCGTCCAGTCGCAGCGAAACATCCGCATCGATCCGTGTCGGCGCCGCGACCCGCGCGTGCAACTGCGCGGTCTTGCCGTCGGATTGCGAGGTGACGGTGCCCGCGTAGCGGGTGTCGTCGAGGATCCAGTCGAATTTCGCGGTGCCGTGGCCGGCGCGCTCCTTGGCGACGGCCAGCGTGCCTTCGAGCTCGGCACCTCCCGATGGCGCGCGCAGCGCCAGTTGTCGAATCACCACCTGCGTGTTGTTCCACGAGCCCGCGATCGCGAGGCTGTCGGCAGCGAAAGTCTGCTTCCCGTTTTGGCTCACGACGATATGTGCCAGCAGGGTATCGCGCAGCGAAATCGCGAGCGGCGGTTTCAGCGAAAAGGCGGTCGGCCTGTTTTCCGGCTGTTGCGACGGCACGAGGTCGACGACGATGCCGTCGATGCGGGCCTTGGCGATGGAAAGCTTGCGCCCCAGCAACGCCCACGGGCGCAAATCCACCGACGCGTGATCGACCGCTACCGTCGTGCCGGTCTTGTCGCGCCAACGCAGGCCATCGATCGTGGTGGTGCCCGCCAGCGTGCCGCTCGCGCTCGCATAGGCAAGTCGGCCGTCCATCATTGCGACGCCGCGGTTCAGCGCGAAGCGCATTCCGGATGGCGTGTACAGCACCCACAACAGCAGCGCCGCCAGCACGATGATCAGCGCGGCGATCGCGGCGCCGATGCCGATCAGCCATTTGCGCCTGCGCGTCACAGGTCGGGTCCTATCACGATGTGCAATTGCGCGCCGTGGTAATACGGATCGTTGATCGGTACGCCGACGTCGACGCGCACCATCCCGACCGGCGAGCGCCAGCGCAGGCCGACACCCGCGCCCGTGCGCGCGTGGAAATCGGTGCCGTTGAACGCGTCGCCGGAATCCACGAAGGCCGCCATGCCCCAGTCGCGCGTGAAGTAGTGTTCGATCGTGGCGCTGCCGACCAACAGACGTTTGCCGCCGACCACCAGTCCGTAACTGTTGCGCGGTCCGATGGCCTGGTACGCGTAGCCGCGGATCGAACGGTCACCGCCCGCGAAGAAACGCAATTGCGGCGGCAGCTTGCTGAAGTCCTGCACGCTGGTGATGCCGGCATCGCCACGCAGGATCAGGCGGTTGTCGCGGCCGAGCGCATGGATCCACACCACGTCGGCCAGCGCCTGCGCAAAGCGCGTGTCGATGCCGGGGCCAGCGCGTCCGATCAGGTTGATCGAATAGCCATTGCGCACGAACAGCGGATTGTCGGCGACTTTTTTCGTCAGGCCGATCTCGGGATAGATCAGCGTGCTGTTGCCGCGTTCGATGCCGGGGATGTTCACGTTGCTGCGCGAATTGCCGACCGTGAAGGTGCCGCTCAGAAGATGCACGCCGAGCGTCCGCACGAAACCATGCCAGTCGCGCGTGGCATTTGCGGCGATCGAGAACGTGCGCGATTTCGATGTCCTGGTATTTTCATCGCGATAGCCGATGCCGAGGTTGAAGCTGGCGTGGTCGTGGCCGGGACGCGGAATGCCGTACACGACCTGCGCGGTCTTCAAGCGTTGCGCAATCAACACTTCGTTGTCGAGCGTGTGCCCGCGTCGGTTGATCCAGCGGCGCCGGATGCCTGCACGCACGCCGGGGCCGGTATCGGTGCCGACGAACAGGCCGGCGGTGTAGACCGTGCGCTTGGCCGGCGCAACCTCGACCTTCACCGGCACCACGTGGTCTTTCGCCTTCGCGACCTCGGGCAGCACGTCCACGATGGAAAAATAATCCGCGTCGGTCAGTGCCTGCTGCAGCGCCAGCAGGTTCGATTGCGAATACCAGTCACCGGGTTCCCACGGCACGTAGCGCTGCAGGAATTCCGGCTCGAACTGCGAACCCGTGAACGTGACTGCACCCAGCTTGTAGCGCTCGCCGACCTCGTAATGCAAATGGATGTCCGCGCGATTGTCGGCACGCGTCACCGCGACCTTGTGCTCGGTGGCCCTGGCGTCCAGCCAGCCGGTTTCCAGCAATGCGCTGGCGATTGCGCCCTTGGAACCCTCATAGGTGCCGTCCAGCATCTGCTCCCCGGCTTTTGGATGGAAGCTGCGCACCGCGTGGCGTACCGGCGTGAGCTTCAATGCGATGTCGGGTACCTGCAAGTCGAGTTTCGCGACGAAGGTCGGCGGACCGGGCGTCACCCGCAGGCTCAGCATCCATTGGCTGCCCTGATGCTGCAGGTCGCTCGCGACCTCGGCGTTGTAATAGCCATAGGGTTGCAGCGCCGTCGCCGCCTGCGCGGCCGCGTCATCGGCGAACACGCGCGCCTGCGTTTCGCTGACATCGTTGCGGTTCGCGTATTGGCTCGCGGTCAGGTTGGCGCGCACCGCGGCGGCCATGTCCTCGTCGATGCCGCTGATCGTCACTTTCAGGGTGTCGGCGCGTGCGAGGGGCGCGATGGCGAGCGCCATCAGTGCGGCGAGTACACACGCACATTGCGCCCAGGACGAAGGGGGTAGGTTGGGCTGACCACGGGTTTCACCCTCGCCACGGAATGTTTGACATCCGTGTCTTTTCCCGCGCTCCTCCCGGGGGCGCGGGTCAGTTTCTCTTGCATCGCCAAGCGGGTAGGTTGGGCTGAGCACGGGCTTCATCCGTGGGAAGCCCAACGTGATTGCTCCGGAACGTCTGACATCCCTGTCTTGTTCCGCGCCCCTCCAGGGGGCGCGGGTAACTTCTCTTTGTTTGGCCAAAGAGAAGTCACCAAGAGAAAGGCCACCCCGGTGCTGCGTTTTTCGTCCATCCATGGACGAAAAATCCGTGCGGGCCGGTCGGGCTTGCCGACGCGCCATCCCTGGCGCGGCGGCCCTTCGGGCCTGATCGTCCGGTCCTCACCGCAGCACAAGGGCCCCTGAAAAGC
>JAICIW010000237.1 GCA_025928735.1 Rhodanobacteraceae bacterium
AGGCGCGTGTCGATCGGGCACAGCGTCAGGGTTTCGAACGCGAGGAACTCGCCGAACTCGCCGTCGCCTGCCGGAATGGTCGCGGCCAGGTTCTCGATGCGCACGCCATGCCTTCCGGGCTTGTAGATGCCGGGCTCGATCGAGGTGATCATGCCGACATCCATCGCTTCCAGATGCTGGCCCGAGCGCGGCGGCCGGATCGATTGCGGGCCTTCGTGCACGTTGAGGCAATAGCCGACGCCGTGACCGGTGCCGTGGCCGTAATCGATGCCCGCAGCCCAGATCGGTGCGCGCGCCAGCGCGTCGAGCTGCTGGCCGGATGCGCCGCGCGGGAATTTCGCGCGGGATAGCGCGATCACGCCTTTCAACACCAGCGTTACGTCGCGGCGTTGTTCGGGCGTGGTCTCGCCGAGCGCCCACATGCGCGTGATGTCGGTGGTGCCGCCTAGGTACTGCGCGCCGGAATCGATCAGCAGCATGCCCAGCGGCTTCAATTCCGAATGCGATTCCGGCATGGCGCGGTAGTGCGGAAGCGCCGCGTTGGCCTGGTAGCCCGCGATCGTCGAAAAACTTTCGCTGACGAAGCCGGGTTGCTGCGCGCGCAATTCGCGCAGCTTCCCGTCGACGTCCAGTTCCGAGAGCCGCTTGCCATCGCGCAGCGACTGCTCCAGCCAGCGTCCGCCACGCACCAGTGCCACGCCGTCGCGGCGCATGGCTTCGCGCACGTGGTCCATTTCCTTCGCGGTCTTGCGCGCCTTGGCGGAGGTGATCGGACCCGCCGCTTCGACCAGCGTGACGTGATCGGGAATCGCGTGGGCAACTGCTGCGGAAACCTGCGCCGGCGCGAGCAGCAAGTTCGAATTCCGCGGCAATGCGTGCAGGGCACCGCCGATGGATTCATAGGGCGCGATGCGGACGCCGTCGTTCGCCAGCGCCGACTGCAGATTCGGATCCAGTTTCGATCCTTCGACGAACAGCGTCGCGCCCTTCGTGTCGATCAGCAGATGCGCGAGAAACACCGGGTTGTACTCGACGTCGCTGCCGCGCAGGTTCAGCGCCCACGCGATTTCGTCCAGTGCGGATACGACGTGATGCGTCGCATGGTTTTGCTGCATCGCGGCGCGCACGTCCGCAAATTTTTTCGCGCGGGCATGGATCGCGTAGTCGATGGGGTGCTCGTAGACCGGCGCGTGCGGCAGCGGCGGCCGCTCGCTCCAGATCAGCGCCGGCAGGTCATCCTCGACCAGTTCCGCGCCGTGTTTTGCCAACTGCTTGCGTAATGAACGTTCCGCGGCCAGCGACAGCATGTCGGCCGCAAACGCGACCTTGTCGCCGGCGTGCACGCGTTCGCAAAGCCAGTCCACGTGTTCGGGCGTGTGCGGCACGTTCAATTTCATCAGTTCGATGCCGCTGCCGGCGAGCTGGCGTTCGGCCTGCGAGAAGTAGCGCGAATCGGTCCACAGTCCCGCGAACTCCGGCGTCACCACCAGCGTGCCGGCCGAGCCGGTGAAACCCGAAAGCCATTCGCGGGCCTGCCAGTGCGCCGGCAGGTATTCGGACAAATGCGGATCGGCGGTCGGCACGATGCAGGCGACGATGTCGCGCTGCTGCATCGCATCGCGCAGCGCGGCAATGCGTTCGGGAATGGTGGTGTTCATCGCAAAATGTTAGCAGGCATGCCGAGCGCGATCCCCCTGTTCGGAACGGGATGCGTGTCTACGGCACTGCGGCGGCGGAACCGCCCGGCAAAGACTCGCCCCGCGTGGGCAGGCCGAGCCGCTTGCACAGTGCGGCGAAGCGCGGGTCATTCTTGTAGCGCAGCAGCAGCGGGTCGCTGAGCAAAATGGTGGCGACATTTGCCGCGCCCGCATCGCGTGCGCGTTCCAGCCAGGCGAACATGGCATCGGGTTGCTTGCGCAGTGCGTACAGTTCGGCGACGTAGTACGGCTGGGTCTTGCCGTTCCTGGCGATATAGTCGTGCAAAGCCGCGTCGGCTTCGCTGGCGTTGCCGCCGGCCTGCTTGGCCAATGCCACGGCAAACGATTTCGACGCAGGGTCTGTCTCCATGCCGGCATCGTGCATGGCTGCGGCAGCGTCACCGCGCAAGATGTCGATGGTGGCCAGCGACAGGTACACGCCGGGGTAATTCGATTGCAGGGCGATAGCCTTGTGGGCGGCCTGTTCGGCCTGGTCCAACTGGCCCAACGCAATCAGCCCACCTGCCAGGTTGTTGTACCAGTCCGACCGCAAGGGATCGGTGGCGATGGCCTTGCGATATAGTTCGACCGCGCGCTGTTGCTGGCCCAGGGTGCTGTATTGCACGGCGAGGAACTGGATGGCGTTGCCGGAATGAGGTGCCAGGGCCAGGGCGCGGCGAAATTCGGTCAGCGCGCGTTGCTGGTCGCCATCCAGGTTCGACAAAAGGTAACCGCGCACGAGATGCGTCACGGCGGCATTCGGAGCCAGCGCCGAAGCCCGGTCGGCGGCTTTGCGCGCTTCGGCATACGCCTGTTCCCGGGCCGCGCCTTGCAGGTATTCAAAGCCCCGATTGATCTCGATGATCGACAGCACACTCCACGCGTAGGCATAGTCGGGATCGATCTGCAGCGCCTGCTGCAGCATGGCGACGGCTTGACCGAAGTCGGCTTTGGTATTGCGACGAGCGATTGCGCGCCCCTGCAGCATCAGCTGATAGACCTGCACGTTGCCGCTGGGGGGCTCGTCGGCGGAAACGATGGCTTGGCCCAGCAACTTCACCTGCAAGGCGGACGCGACGGCGTGGCCGATCTGCGACTGGATCGCGAACACATCTTTCAGTTCCTGGTCGTAGCTGTGCGACCAAACGCTGGCGCCGTCCTTCGCGCGGATCAGGTTGACCACGATGCGGATGCGCTCGCCGCTCTGATGCACCGAACCCTCGATCAGGTTGGCGACACCCAATGTCGCGCCGATCTGCGCGGGGGACTCCTTCGAATCGCGAAACTTGAAGCTGGAATACTTGCCGATGACCTTCAGTCCATCGATCTGGGTGAGGTCGGAAATCAGTTCTTCGGAAACGCCGTCGGAAAAATACTGCTGCTTCGGGTCGCCACTTTCGTTCGCCAGCGGCAAGACAGCGACGGATTGCCTGGGCACTTTCGCGAGCGCGGCCAGCGTGGCCTGGGTATCGGTGGCGTTGGCCTGGCTGGTGGCGTCGCGATGCAGCACGAACTGGTTGGTGACCAGCAACACCACCGCAATCGTGAGGACACCGATGATCCAGAAATCCAGCCTGCGGCCGGTACGGCGGGTGAGTGCGGAATCGCCTTCCACGTCTTCCTCGCGCCTGAAGCCGCGCGGGGTCCAGGCGTAGAACCACGCAAAAGCAATCCAGAATGGAAAGCCGATGCAGGCGGCGACCAGGAACCAGCGGGTCGTCCAGTCGGGCAGGCCGAGCGCCGGGCTGAATTGCGAAAGCCCTTGCCCGAATGCCCACACGCCGGCGGCGTACACCACCGCCGCGCGCCATACGTTGCGGCGTTTCAGTTCGGCAAGAAGGTTTGGGCGCTGCGCCACTTGCTGAAAGGATTCCCCACCGACGGAAGGCCGGTCTCCAGTGCGGGAGTGTAAACAATCGCCCGGCGAAGTGCCGGTCATGGCGAACATGAGAAGACGTCGCTCCCTGCACACTGGCTGTTGCGCAGATTCCGCGATGCACTCGCGGAAGCAGGCGGTCGCCGGTAGAATGACGCTTTCCACACACGGTCCGATCATGACCTCCCTGATTTTCGTCACCGGCGGCGTGGTGTCCTCGCTTGGCAAGGGCATCGCGTCGGCGTCGCTGGCGTCCATCCTTGAGGCCCGCGGCCTCAATGTGACGTTGATGAAGCTCGACCCTTACATCAACGTCGATCCCGGCACCATGAGCCCGTTCCAGCACGGCGAGGTGTACGTCACCGACGACGGCGCCGAAACCGACCTGGATCTCGGTCATTACGAACGCTTCGTGCGCACGCGGCTGTCGGGCAAGAACTCGATCACCACCGGCAAGATCTACGAAGCGGTGATCCGCAAGGAACGCCGCGGCGATTACCTCGGCGCGACGGTGCAGGTGATCCCGCACATCACCAACCAGATCAAGCACGTGATCGACGAGGCCACGCGCGGCTTCGACGTGGCGCTGGTCGAGATCGGCGGCACCGTGGGCGACATCGAATCGCAGCCGTTCCTGGAAGCCGCGCGCCAACTGCGCATCGAGCGCGGCGCCGACAAGGTGCTGTTCATGCACCTGACGCTGGTGCCGTACATCAAGGCCGCCGGCGAAATCAAGACCAAGCCGACGCAACATTCGGTGAAGGAACTGCGCGCGC
>JAICIW010000013.1 GCA_025928735.1 Rhodanobacteraceae bacterium
AAGCTGCGCGGCGCCTACAACCGCATGGTGCGGCTGGATGCAGCGCAGCGCGCGCGCGGCGTGATCGCGGCATCCGCCGGGAACCACGCCCAAGGCGTGGCGCTGGCCGCAGCCAAGCTCGACATTCGCGCGGTGATCGTGATGCCGGTCACCGCGCCCGAAGTGAAGGTCGACGCCGTGCACCGCTTGGGTGGCGCGTTTGTCGACGTGGTACTCACCGGCGACTCGTACAGCGATGCCCAAGCCGCCGCGACGCGCATTCAGGCCGAGCACGGCTTCACGTTCGTCCACCCGTTCGATGATCTCGACGTGATCGCCGGCCAGGCCACGACCGGACTGGAACTGTTGCGCCAGTGCCCGCAAAACTTGCGCGCGGTCTTCGTGCCCGTCGGTGGAGGCGGATTGCTCGCCGGCGTCGCCGCATGCTTCAAGGCCGAGCGTCCGGATGTGAAAGTCATTGGCGTGCAGGCGGCCGATTCGGATGCGATGGCGCGCTCGCTGGAAAGTGGCTGCCGCGTGACGCTCGCTGAGGTCGGTCTGTTTTCCGACGGCACCGCGGTGAAGCGCGCCGGCGAACTCACCTTCGATCTGTGCCATCGCCACGTCGATGCGATGCTGCGCGTGGACACCGACGCGGCATGCGCGGCGATCCGCGACATTTACCGGGAAACCCGCAGCGTGCCCGAACCCGCGGGTGCGCTCGCCCTGGCTGGATTGAAGCAATATGCGCAGGAGCAAGCCGCGATCGATGGCGCACTGATTGCCATCGTCTCCGGTGCCAACATGAACTTCGATCGCCTGCGCTTCGTGGCCGAACGCGCCGAAGTCGGCGAGCAGCGCGAGGCGGTGTTCGCGGTGACGATTCCCGAGCAACGCGGCAGCTTCCGTCGCTTCTGCGCCGCGCTCGGCCGGCACGACCTCACCGAGTTCAACTACCGCGTCGGCGACTCGCGCCGCGCGCACATTTTCGTGGGCGTGCGGATCGCCCGCCGCGACGAGCGCGAGGCATTGGCCGCGAAATTTCGCGCGTGCGATTTTTCCGTCCTGGATCTGACCGACGACGAATTGGCCAAGCAGCATCTGCGTCACATGGTCGGCGGCCGTTCAAGCTTGGCCCGCGACGAACAGCTTTACCGATTCGAATTTCCCGAGCGGCCCGGTGCCCTGACGCACTTCCTCGGCCACATGCACCCGGACTGGAACATCAGCCTGTTCCACTACCGCAACCAGGGCGCCGACCACGGCCGCATCCTGGTGGGCATCCAGGTGCGCGAGGACGAGCAATTGGCGCTGCGGCGATTCCTCGACGGGTTGGGCTATCCGCACTGCGACGAAAGCGATAATCCGGCTTACAAGCTATTGCTTTGCGCGTGAGCAAGCTCAATCCGCGTGCAGCTCGGCAACGAAATCGTAGACGTCGCCGCGATACCACGAACTGGTGAATTCCACCACCCGACCATCGTCGAGAAACGATCGCCGTTCCACGTTGAGGCCGGCGCTGCCGGGCCGCACGTGCAGCAGGCGCGCATGGCGGGCGGAGAGTGGCACCGCGCGCAAGCGCTGCAACGCACGGCGCGGGCGGCAGCCGCGGGTTTCCAGTGCCTCGTAAAGCGAATCGCGCACCAGCAGCGGATCGGGCAGCACATCGGCCGGCACCACGCTGCGCTCGATCGCGATCGGCTCGTCGCCGGCGTAGCGCACGCGATGCAGGCGGACTACCTGGGCGCCGGGCGAAAGGTTCATCGCCATCGATTCCTCCGGCGTCACCTCGCCCACGTCGCGCTCGAAGAATTCCGAGCGCGCGTCAAGTCCGCGCGCGCGCAGGTCTTCGGTGAAGCTGGTCAGGCGCGACATCGGTTTGACGATGCGTTCGGCCACGAAGGTGCCGGCGCCGTGGCGCTGGATCAGCGCGCCGTCCTCGACCAGGCCCGCGATGGCCTTGCGCACGGTGACGCGCGACAGGCCCAGGCTTTGCGCAAGATCACGTTCGCTGGGCAACGCATGGCCGGGTTCGATGGTGCGCCGTTCGATCACGTTGCGGATCGCGCTGCGCAGCCGCAAATAGGCCAGCGGCTGGTGTACGGAACGATCGCGTCCGAGGCGGCGGTATTCGGCGACGAGGGCGCTTTGCATGGCGCGAACCATACCAATGGCGCACCAGCGGGACAATCCCGTGAGCCAGCCCGATTCTCGGCCTACAGGTCCTTGCACGGGACTGGTATGGTGTGGTATCTAACTGGTATTATAACCGTCGATTTCCGGATGGCCGCCGCCATGCTTTCCTGTCGCGTTCGAGGTGCCCCGTGACTCCAGCCTCCCTGCCCGTCGATCCCTTCGACCTGGTGATCTTCGGCGGCACCGGCGATCTTGCGATGCGCAAGTTGCTGCCGGCGCTGTTCCACCGCTATCTGGGCGGCCAGATCCGCGTCGGCAGCCGCATCATCGGCGCCGCGCGCGAGCCGCTGAGCGACGAGGGCTATCGCGCCGCCGTCAGCGTGGCGCTGGGCAATGCGAGCACCCATACGTCGGAGCAGCGCGACGCTTTCCTCGATCTGATCGGTTATCGCGCGCTGGATGCGCGCAAGGACGAGGGCTGGGACGGCCTTGCCGAATTGCTGGCCGAGCGATCCGACAATATCCGCGTCTTCTATCTCTCCACCTCGCCCGAACTGTTCGTGGACATCTGCGAACAGTTGGCTCGGCACGGCTTGAACCAGGGCGCCGCGCGCGTGGTGCTGGAAAAGCCGATCGGCCGCGACCTCGCCAGCGCCAACCGCATCAACGACGACGTGGGCCGCGTGTTTGCCGAATCGCAGACCTTCCGCATCGACCACTACCTCGGCAAGGAAACGGTACAGAACCTGCTGGCGCTGCGCTTCGGCAACGCGCTGTTCGAGCCGCTATGGAACGCGAACCACATCGACCACGTGCAGATCACCGTGGCCGAAACGTTGGGCCTCGGACGCCGCGCCGGCTACTACGATCGCGCGGGCGCATTGCGCGACATGGTGCAGAACCACATCCTGCAACTTCTGTGCATGGTCGCCATGGAATCGCCGTCGTCGCTGGCGCCGGACGCGGTGCGCGACGAAAAACTGAAGGTGCTGCGCGCGCTGAAGCCCGTCGATGCGAACAACGCGGCGCAACTCACCGTGCGCGGCCAATATCGCGCCGGCGCGTCCGACGGCAAGAGCGTGCCGGGGTATATCGAAGAACTGGGCGACGGCGCGAAATCCGATACCGGCACCTTCGTCGCGATCAAGGCCGAGATCGGCAACTGGCGTTGGGCCGGCGTGCCGTTTTACCTGCGCACCGGCAAGCGTCTGCCCGAGCGCGTTTCAGAAATCGTGGTGGCGTTCAAACCGGTGCCGTATTCGATCTTCGAGGGCAGCGCGGGCACGCTGGCACAGAACAAGCTGGTGTTGCGGCTGCAGCCCGACGAGGGCGTGAAGCTGTGGCTCACCATCAAGGATCCGGGCCCGGGCGGCCTGCGCCTGCGCCACGTGCCACTGGACATGAGCTTCGCCGAAGCCTTCGGCGTCGACCAGCCCGACGCCTACGAACGATTGATCCTCGACGTGGTGCGCGGCAATCCCACCTTGTTCATGCGCCGCGATGAAGTGGAAGCGGCGTGGCGCTGGGCCGATCCGATCCTTGCAGCGTGGGCTGCCGGTGGCCACGCGCCGCGCCCGTACACCGCCGGGAGCTGGGGTCCCAGCGCGGCAGTCGCGCTGATCGAACGCGACGGCCGCACCTGGCACGAAGGCGAGGATTGAACCGGAACCCATTCGAGGCACATCGACATGTCACTGCATCCCGTCATCGCCGAGGTCACGGCACGCATCGTTGAACGCAGCCGCGCCACGCGCGACGCGTATCTCGCACGCATCGATGCCGCGCGCGGCGAAGGGGTGCATCGCCGCCAGCTTTCCTGCGGCAACCTCGCGCACGGTTTCGCGGCCTGCAGCGTGAATGACAAGGCGGCGCTGCGTGGCGCGGTGACGCCGAACATCGGAATGGTCACCGCCTACAACGACATGCTCTCGGCGCACCAGCCGTACGAGCCTTATCCGGAATTGATCCGCCGTAGCGCGCGCAAGCTCGGCGCCACCGCGCAGGTCGCCGGCGGCGTGCCCGCAATGTGCGACGGCATCACGCAAGGCCGCGCCGGCATGGAACTGTCGCTGTTCTCGCGCGAAGTGATCGCGATGGCGGCCGCGGTCGCGCTGTCGCACGACATGTTCGACGCGGCATTGATGCTCGGCATCTGCGACAAGATCGTGCCGGGGCTTTTGATCGGCGCGTTGAGCTTCGGCCACATCCCGACGATCTTCGTGCCCGCGGGCCCGATGCCCAGCGGCATTCCCAACGATGAAAAATCGGCGGTGCGCCAGCGTTACGCCGAGGGCAAGGCCAGCCGCGAGGAATTGATGGATGCGGAGGCCGCGTCCTACCACGCGCCCGGTACCTGCACATTCTACGGCACCGCCAACTCCAACCAGATGCTGATGGAGATCATGGGCCTGCACTTGCCGGGCGCCAGCTTCATCAATCCCAACACGCCGCTGCGCGAAGCGCTGACCGTCGCAGCGGTGCGGCGCGCGACGGAGATCACCGCGCTGGGCAACGACTACACGCCGGTCGGTCAACTGGTGGACGAACGCACCGTCGTCAACGGCGTGGTGGGTTTGAACGCCACCGGTGGGTCCACCAATCATCTTTTGCACCTGATCGCGGTTGCCGCCGCCGCGGGCATCGTGCTGACGCTGGAGGATTTCGATGCGATTTCCGGCGTGGTGCCGCTGATGGCGCGCGTGTATCCGAACGGCCGCGCCGACGTGAACCATTTCCACCGCGCCGGCGGCATGCCGTTCCTGATCGGATCCTTGCTCGATGCGGGCCTGCTGCACGGCGAAGCGCGCACGGTATGGGGCGAAGGACTGGATGCCTACCGCCGCACCCCGGCGCTGGATGCAACCGGCGCGCTGGTCTGGCACGAGGTCACCGGCAGCGGCGACCCCGACGTGTTGCGTTCCGCCACGGAACCCTTCCGCGCTGATGGCGGCCTGCGCGTCTTGCAGGGCAACCTCGGTCGCGCGGTGATCAAGGTTTCCTCAGTGCCCGGCGACCGTCTGGTCATCGAAGCACCAGCGGTGGTCTTTCATGACCAGGACGACGTGAAGCGGGCGTTCGATCGTGGCGAGCTGGAACGCGATTTCGTGGCGGTGGTGCGCTTTCAGGGTCCGAAGGCGATCGGCATGCCGGAACTCCACAAGCTCACGCCGACACTCGCCGTGCTGCAGGCACGCGGGCATCGCGTGGCACTGGTCACGGACGGACGCATGTCCGGGGCGTCCGGCAAGGTGCCGGCGGCCATCCATGTCACGCCCGAAGCGATCGACGCCGGCCCGCTGGGCAAATTGCGCGACGGTGACGTGATCCGACTCGACGCGATCGCCGGTACGCTGGAAGCCAAGGTGGACGCAGCGGAATGGGATGCGCGCACGCAAACGCACGCCGAGCTTTCCGCGCACCACGTCGGCATGGGCCGCGAACTGTTCGCGAACCTGCGCAACGCGGTCGGTTCGGCCGATGCCGGGGCGACCATCTTCGGCAAGCACGACCGTCATCATGCGGCTGATGCGTGACCGATCCTTGCACGAGCTTTCGCCATGACTTTGCAGGAAACCAGGCAACAACGAATCGCGGAAATCCTCGCGCTCGCGCCGGTGGTGCCGGTGGTGGTTGTGGACGACGCGGCGCATGCCGTGCCGATGGCGAAAGCTCTGGTGGCCGGCGGCATCCGCGCCATTGAAGTCACGCTGCGCACGCCCGCCGCGCTGGACGCCATCCGCGCGATCGCCGCCGAAGTGGAAGGCGCGGTCGTCGGCGTCGGCACAGTGCTCGACGGCACGCAACTCGAAGCCGCGCGCAAGGCCGGCGCATGCTTTGCGGTTTCGCCTGGCGCTTCGCCGAAACTGCTGGACGCCGCGGACGACGATGAGCTGCCACTGCTGCCGGGGGTCGCCACCGCGAGCGAGGCCATGACGCTGCTGGAACGCGGCTTTCGTCATTTGAAGTTCTTCCCCGCGGTACCTGCGGGCGGCGCCAGACTGCTCGCCGCATGGGCCAGCCCATTGCCGCACATCCGGTTCTGTCCCACCGGCAGCATCAGCCTCGCCAACGCACCGGAATTTCTCGCGCTGCCGAACGTCGCCTGCGTGGGCGGCTCGTGGCTCGCGCCGAAAGACAAACTTGTGGCGGGCGACTGGGCCGGCATCGAACGCCTCGCGCGCGAGGCCGCGGCGCTGCGCGCCGGCTGAATCCGGCTTACGCCGCGCGCAGGTCCACGGCATCCAGGTCGACGTTGCCGCCCGTGAGCACCAGGCCGACGCGCTTGTCGCGAAAGCGTTCGCGGTGTTTCATCAGCGCTGCCAGCACGAGCGCGGATGAAGGTTCGACGGTCTGTTTCAGCTCGGCCCAGATGCTTCGCATCGCGGCACGTGTTTCGCCGTCGGTCGCGGTGACCACTTCGACACCATGCTCGCGCAACAACGCGAAATTCGGCGCACCGATCGTGGCGCGCAGGCCATCGCAAATCGTGTCGGGTACCACGTCGGTGACCCGCTCGCCGCGCTGCAGCGACTGGAATGCGTCATCGGCGCCCGCCGGTTCCGCACCCATCAATTCGATACCCGGCGCCAGCGCGCGCAGAGCGATCGCGCAGCCGGAAATCAGCCCGCCGCCGCCGACCGGCGTGATCACCGCATCAAGATCCGGCGCCTGCTGCAGCAACTCAAGAATGATCGTGCCCTGGCCCGCGATCACGCGCGCATCGGCGTAGGGGTGCACCAGCGTCGCGCCGGTTTCGCGCTGCACCTCGGCACAGGTTTCCTCGCGCGCCGCAATGGTCGGCGCGCAGCGGTGCAGGATGCCGCCCGCGCGTTCGATATTGGCGAGTTTGGCCGCGACCGCACCTTCCGGCACCACGATGTGCGCCGGAATCCCGCGCGTTGCCGCCGCCAATGCCAGCGCCGCACCGTGATTGCCGGACGAATGCGTCACCACACCACGCCGTGCTTCGTCCTCCGACAACGACCACACCGCATTGCAGGCACCGCGAAACTTGAACGCGCCGCCGCGCTGCAGGTGCTCACACTTGAAATGCAGCGATGCGCCGGCCGATGCGTTGAGCACGTCGTTGCGAAGCACGGGCGTCACCGTTGCGTACGCGGCAATCCGCGCCGCGGCCGCGCGGACATCGGCAAGCGTCGGGGGAACAAATGCCATTGGCGTGCCTTATTCCACCGTCACGGACTTGGCGAGATTGCGCGGTTGGTCCACGTCCGTGCCGCGCAGCACGGCGACGTGGTAGGCCAGCAACTGCAGCGGTACCGTGAACACGGCCGGCGCGATGAAGTTGCCGCCCGCATCCACTTTCATGAGCTGGCCACGGTTGCCGTTCAACGACAAGTCGACTTCATCATCGGCGAACACATACAACTGGCCGCCGCGCGCGCGCACCTCTTCAAGGTTGGATTTCAGCTTTTCGAGAAGCTGGTTGTTGGGCGCCACCGCGATCACCGGCATGTCTTCGTCCACCAGCGCCAGCGGGCCGTGCTTCAGTTCGCCCGCGGGATAGGCTTCGGCATGGATGTAGGAAATCTCCTTCAGCTTCAGCGCGCCTTCCATGGCCACCGGATATTGCGCACCACGCCCGAGGAACAGGGCGTGGTGTTTGTCGACGAATGCCTCGGCCAGTGTCGCGATCGCAGGCGCAAGTTTCAATGCTTCTTCGAGCCGACGCGGCAGGCTGGCGAGCTCGCCGACCAATTGCGATAGCTTGGTCGCGTCGGTGCCGCGCAGCCGCGCGAGTTCCAGCACCAGCAGCGCCAGCGCACTCAGTTGCGTGGTGAACGCCTTGGTGGACGCGACGCCGATTTCGGGACCGGCACGCGTCATCAACGTGAGGTCGGATTCGCGCACCAGACTCGATTCCGGCACGTTGCAGACCGCGAACGAACCGAGGTAACCGCGCTCCCGCCCCTCGCGCAATGCGGCGAGCGTGTCGGCGGTCTCGCCCGATTGCGAAATCGCGAGGAACAAGGTGTCGGGCATCACCACCACGTTGCGGTAGCGGTATTCGCTGGCGACCTCCACGCTGCACGGAATGCCGGCGATGCCCTCCAGCCAGTAACGCGCGACCATGCCGGCGTGGTAGCTGGTGCCGCAGGCGACGATGTGCACGTGGCGCACGCGCTCCAGCAGTTCGTCCGCGTCGACGCCGAAAATGTTCGGCAGGACGTGGCCATCGGCAATGCGGCCCTCCAGCGTGTTGGCGACCGCGCCAGGCTGCTCGAAGATTTCCTTCAGCATGTAATGGCGGAACTGGCCACGCTCGACCGCGTCCATCGACAGGTCGCTTTCGCGCACCTTGCGGGTCGCCTGACTGCCGTCGGCGGCCTGGATCGCGAGCGAATCCGGGGTGATCTCCACCACGTCGCCTTCTTCCAGGTACACGATGCGGTTGGTGACCTGGATCAGCGCCTGCACGTCGGAGCCGAGGAAGTGTTCGCCGATGCCGACGCCCACGCACAACGGGCTGCCGCGGCGCGCACCGACCACGTGGCCGGGATGGTCGCGGTGCAGCACCGCGATCGCATAGGCGCCCCGCAGGCGACGGGTGGCGTCGCTGACGGCGTCGCGCAGCGATTTGCCCTCGGCGACAAGTCTGTGTACGAGGTGCGCGATGACTTCGGTATCGGTGTCGGAAGTGAATTCGTAGCCAGCAGCCTTCAGCTCGGTCCGCAGCTCCGCATGGTTCTCGATGATGCCGTTGTGCACCACCGCGACCGTGTCGCGCGACACGTGCGGATGCGCGTTGGCTTCGTTGGGTGCGCCGTGGGTGGCCCAGCGGGTGTGCGCGATGCCGGTCCGCCCGTGCAGGGGCGATCCACGCAGCAGGGTATCCAGTTCGGCAACCTTGCCGGGCGCCCGCAACCGCGAAAGCTGGCCTTCGTCCAGCACTGCCAGCCCCGCCGAGTCATAGCCGCGATATTCGAGGGCATGCAGGCCCGCCAGCAGGATGGGCACCACATCGCGCTGGGTGCAGGCGGCGACGATTCCGCACATGGGCTCGGAGTCCGGAGTCAAAAACGCAACGATACAGGGATTTTGCCGGCGGAATCCGGGGGCTTCCACCCGCCCCGGCACGTTTCATGCAGGGAGTTCCCGGCTTGGCTGAAACTTTGAACAGGGTCTCATTCCGTAGTATAAAAGCCGTCCGCTTACCGATCGGAGCGGTCGGTGCAGAGGCCCAAAGGACGGGGGTAGCGACATGTTCAGATTGTTGCGGCAACGGGCGCTCAAATGGCAGCTCCTGTTGGTGATAGTCGAATTTGCCCTGCTGGCGGGCTGCGTGTATGCAGCGGTGTTGCTGCGCTATTGGGGTGATCTCGACACCCAGCTTGCCTTCGGGCGAGCCTTGCACTGGCGCGCGCTGCTGGTCGCTGGCGTCCTCGTTTTCTCGATGGCGGCGCTGGGCCTGTACCAGGTGCACCTGCGGGCCGGCCTGTTGGGGCGACTGAGCCGACAAGGCGTGGCATTCCTGCTGGGTTGGGTCACGCTGACCGTGCTTTATTACGTCATCCCCGCGACCTATCTGGGCCGCGGAGTGCTCGGCATCGCCCTGGTGCTCGAGTATCTGGTGGTGGCGCTGTGGCGCATGAGCTTCCTCGGCTTCGTGGACGCCGACTTGTTCAAGCGCCGTGTGGTGATGCTGGGCGCCGGCGAACGTGCGGCCGAAGTTGTTCGCAAGATGCGCCGCAAGACCGACCAGCGCGGCTTCAAGATCCTGGGTTACGTGCCGATCGGCGATGATCCGGTCGCGGTGCCCGCGACATCCTTGTTGCACCCGGCCAAATGCCTGTACCAGTGGACCCAGCGGATGGGCGTGGACGAGATCGTGGTCGGGCCCGACGATCGCCGCGGCACCTTGCCGGTGGATGCGTTGCTCGAATGCAAGCAGCGTGGAATCGCCGTCACCGAACTCGCCGAATTCTTCGAACGCGAAGCGGGCAAGATCAAGATGGACCTCACCAACCCGTCATGGCTGGTGTTTTCCGACGGCTTCAACATCTCGCCGGTGCGCCGCACCGTGAAGCGCGCGTTCGACGTTGCGATGGCGGCGCTGGTATTGCTGGTGGGATGGCCGTTCATGCTGCTGACCGCGCTGGCGATCCGGCTGGAGTCGGGCTGGAACGCGCCGATCCTGTACCGACAGGAACGCGTGGGCGAAAACGGCAAGTCGTTCCCGGTGATCAAGTTCCGCAGCATGCGCACCGACGCCGAATGCGACGGCGTCGCGCGCTGGGCCACCAAGAACGACGATCGCGTCACCCGCGTCGGTCGTTTCATCCGCAAGACGCGGCTGGATGAACTGCCGCAACTGTGGAATGTGCTGTGCGGCGACATGAGCATCATCGGTCCGCGCCCCGAGCGTCCGCAGTTCGTGGACGACTTCAATGCCCGCATCCGCTACTACTCGTTGCGCCATTGCGTGAAACCGGGCCTGACCGGGTGGGCGCAATTGCGTTATCCGTACGGCTCCTCGTTCGAGGACGCCGAGGAAAAGTTGAAGTTCGACCTGTTTTACGTGAAGAACCACAACTTCGTGTTCGATCTGGCCATCCTGGTGCAGACCGTCGAAGTGGTGTTGTTCGGGCGCGGCGCGCGCTGACACGAGGTCACGATGGCAGGAGCGCGCTCGGTGCCCGGGCACGCTTGGGGGGATTTCGACGGTGGATCAAGCCGCGATTTGCGGTGGACCGCACGCGCGCCCTTGCGATTGCGCAACCCGGGTGACGCACATCCATGCGGCACATTGCCGCGCGCTTGCCGCATGACTTTCAGCCACTTGTAGCCCGCCACGCAATGCGTCAATGTGGCAGACCAGACTGGAGACCCGAAGCATGGCCGACCCGTTGCACGTGATCGTCCTCGCCGCCGGCGAGGGCAAGCGCATGAAGTCCATGCTGCCCAAGGTGCTGATGCCGCTGGCGGGTCGGCCGATGCTGGCACACGTGCTGGACACCGCGCGGGCGCTTCGGCCCGAAGGCCTGCACGTGGTGTACGGCCATCGCGGCGAACAAGTGCGTGCGACCTTCGCCCGCGACACCGACATCCACTGGGTGCACCAGTCCGAACAGCGCGGCACCGGACACGCGGTGAAACTGGCCCTGCACGACATTCCCGATCCCGCGCGCATCCTGGTGCTGTACGGCGACGTGCCGCTGCTGCGCGCCGAAACGCTCACCGAACTGGTACGCACGCACGCGGAACTCGCCGTGCTGGCGACCGAACTCGATGATCCGTCGGGCTACGGACGCGTATTGCGCGACGGCCTCGGCCGGGTCCGCGCGATCGTGGAAGAAAAGGACGCGGACGAAGCGCAACGCGAAGTGCGCATCGTCAACACCGGCGTCACCTTTGCCGAATCACCGCAACTGCGGCGTTGGGTCGAGCGACTGGTGCCCGACAACCAGCAGGGCGAGCTGTATCTGACCGACGTATTCGCGCAGGCCGCCGACGATGGCACGCCGGCCGACGTGGTGATGACGCGCGATCCCATCGAAGCCTTCGGCGCCAACGACCCCGCGCAACTTGCGGAACTGGCGACCTATCTGCGCCGCCGCGACGCGCGACGCCTGATGCTGGCGGGCGTACGCATCGCCGATCCCGCGCGCTTCGATCTGCGCGGGCACTTCAGCCATGGCCGCGACGTCGAGATCGACGTGGACGTGATCCTGGAGGACGGCGTCACTTTCGGCGACGGCGTGAAGATCGGTCCGTTTTGCCGACTGCGCAACGTCAATCTCGCGGCCGGGACGGAAGTGATGGCGCATTGCGATCTGGAAGGCGTCACGACCTACGGCGCCTGCCGGATCGGTCCGTTCGCGCGCTTGCGGCCCGGCACCGAGCTCGCGGCCGGCGTGCACGTCGGCAACTTCGTCGAAACCAAGAAGACCAAGCTCGGCGAAGGCAGCAAGGCCAACCATCTCACCTATCTCGGCGACACCAAGGTCGGCAGCAACGTCAACATCGGCGCCGGCACCATCACCTGCAACTACGACGGCATCAACAAGTTCGTCACCGAAATCGGCGACGGTGCGTTCATCGGTTCCAATACGTCACTGGTCGCGCCGGTCCGCGTCGGCGAAGGCGCAACCATCGGCGCAGGCTCCACGATCACCGCCGACGCCCCCGCCGACAAATTGAGCCTCGCGCGCGGGCGCCAGACCACGATCCAGGACTGGGCGCGTCCGGGCAAAAAACAGTAGGAGCGAGCCTGCTCGCGGCCAGTTCTGGGCAAGCAACCATCCTTGGTGCGCTGCCGTTCGGCATCCTGCCTCACCCGAGCTTCGCGCGCGATCAGCCCCCGGCTGATCGCAAACGCGCGAAGCTCGACCAGCCGTCGATCTCGACCAGCAGCTCGCGCCGGCAGATGTCGCCGTGCAGCAGCAGGCTCGGCACGGCCGGGTCGAGATGGCGCGCCAGTGCGGCACGGATCCGTTCGGCATCCTGCGGGCGGCGCACGTAAACCTTGAGCGGCGACGACGCATCGAACGCGGGCAGCGCGGCCCGTTCCAGCAGTGCGTGCAGGTTCGCGATGGCCTCATCGGCTTGCGCGGCCACATCCTCCGTATGGTGCGAGGCATGGCCGATCACGGCCGCGGTACCGGATATCGCGAGCGCACCGCCCGGCAACTGCATCGCGCGTGCAAAACTTGGGGCAGTCGGGCCGTACTGGCGCGGATATTTCCAGGCGCTCACCTGACGCGGATTTTCCAGCGCCTCGCCCGGCTCGGTGGCGCACAGCGCGTACACCTGCAACAAACCTTCGCATCCATGGTGTCCGATCGCGGTGGCCGCGGGGTAACGCGTGATTCCGCGCGTCGCGAGCCCGCGTGCGCGGCCGCTGCAAAACAACCGGTAGCGCTCACCGTCGCCTTCGCCCGCGTTGATCGCACCGAGATAATTCCAGATGCGTTGCAGATGCCGTTCCGGCGACGCCGCGACGTGCGCAAGCAGAAGCGTGTAGGCGCGTTCACTGGCGGCCTCGATGCCGCCGCACCCGGCTTCGTCGACTTCCACCGCAATGAAACGCCAGCCGTCACCAGCTGCCCAGCGCAGCGCGTCGGCGCGGCCATGGTTCACCTTGCCCTCGACCGACCAGCACTCGCGCGGCACACCGACATCCAGCGGCGGCAGCGGGACCCGCAAATGGCGCGGATCGGAAGTCTCGTCCGCGCCCGCGCCGAAATCGAACACCGCCAGCGTGTCCGGCCGTTCCAGCAGCGTTGACACAGGTTCCACCCGATAGGCGACGCGCAGCTCCGAACCCCTCATGCCATCCCTTCCAAATCGCTGCACCGCGTGCGGTCATGCATGCCGATCGGTGCCTGTGTCAAACTGTCCATGCTACACTGAATGGTTGACTTGATGAGCGTGCGGAGCCGCGGAGCATGACCCAGCAAACCCCTGCGGAGCAGGAATTGGCGAGCCTGATCGTCGAGAACCTCAATCTCGAAAACGTGGCCCCCGAAAACATCGATCCCGAGGCGCCGCTGTTCGGCGGCGAGCTGGGCCTCGATTCCATCGACGCGCTGGAACTGGCGCTGGCGGTATCCAAACGCTACGGCATCCAGTTGCGCTCCGACAACCCCGACAACCGGCGCGTGTTCGGATCGCTGCGCGCATTGTCCGAGCACATTCAGGCGCAGCGTTCGGCGGCTTGAGAGTAACCATTCGAAGCGGCTGTTGTGAAAAGTCAGACCATGGAAGGCCGTTCTGGTGCCCATGACTCGGGGCGTTGGTCCCGGAAAGTCTGTCCCGGCGACGCAGCGATCAGGGACGATCGCACACTAAAGCTGCGAATCGTCGGTGTTGCTGAATTTCGCGCGCAACGCGCGATAGTGTTCCAGTTGCGCGGCAAAACGGGTTTCGGTCCTGGCGAAATCCGCACGCTTCCGCACCAGTGCCGCGCGCTCGCCGTTGACACTCTCCCGCTGTTCGGCAATCCGCTCGCTGACGTACGGCGGAATCGGCTGTTTCGAATGTTCCAGGTCGGCGGCGTGTGCCAGCAGCTCGGTCAAAGAGTCTTCCTGGCTGCGCAGGTTGGTTTCCAGCGAGCCGATGTCGGCCTGGATCTGGTGAAGCTGCGCTTGCTGCGACGCCTGCAGATCCTTGTCGGTCGGATAAGCCGTCAGCATCTGCGCGTCGGCGATCCGGCGTTGCTGCGCGTCGCGTCGGGCGGCTGCGTCCTGCGCGGCACGCGTGGCTGCCGCGCGGCGCTCGGCGGGCGTCAGCTCGCGTTCCACGTGGCGGACCACCATGCCTTGCGAGTCGACGATGTCGTAGCCCCCGGCCAGCGCCGAGGAGGGAATGGTGTCGCTGAAGTGCACGACGCCGGAAGCATCCGTCCAACGATAGTGGGTGGTCGGCGTGGGCGGAGCCGCGAACGCAGGCGCGCACATGCCGAAGGCCAGGGCTGCGAGCAGCAGGCATGAGGAAATTCGGCGCATCACGATCTCCGGATGAAACCAGTATAGGCCCAGGAAGCCCGCCACAACCTGCCGCACTTGGCAGCTTGCGCGTCGGGGTGCCCTGCCGAATCGCCCACGATGGTTCCGCGGAGCCGGCACGAGGCTTTCAGGCCATGCAAATTGCGGGCCGGACACGGATTCAGGCCGGCTCCACGCCGTAACGGTCGCGATAGGCCTCAAGTCGTTCGCGCTCAGCCGCGAGCGCGGGCCGCGAGCCCGCATATTCCATGAGGTCGCCAAGGCCAACGATCGCGATCACCGGCACACCATGCTCGCGCGCCAGTTCCTGCACCGCGGAACGTGTACCCTGCCCGCGTTCCTGTCGATCCAGCGCCACCAGCACGCCGGCCACGATCGCGCCCGCATCGCGGATCAGGCCGAGCGATTCACGCACCGCGGTGCCGGCGGTGATCACGTCGTCGACAATCAACACCCGCCCGGAAAGCGGCGCGCCGACGATCACACCGCCTTCGCCGTGGTCCTTGACCTCCTTGCGGTTGTACGCCCACGGCACGTCCCGGCCATGTTCGCGCGTCAGCGCGATGGCCGTCGCCGCCGCGAGCGGAATGCCCTTGTAGGCCGGCCCGAACAACATGTCGAAGGGCAAGCCGTTCGCGGCCACGGCGGCCGCATACGCAATCCCGACGTCGGCCAGCGCGGCGCCGGTGTCGATCCTGCCCATGTTGAAGAAATACGGACTCTGCCGGCCGGACTTCAAGGTGAATTCGCCGAAACGCAGCACGCCGCGTGACAGCGCGGTGTCGAGGAAGGCTTGTTGGTGGGATTGGAGCATGGTCGACGGGAAGCAGCGAACAGGGAAGCCGCATGATAAAGCCTCGCGTCTGCCGCAGGATTCGTGGTTGGGTGTACACGTATCCGTTACGCTCTTGCCCTGCTCCCTCCGCCCTGCTCCCTGTTCAATGAAAATCATCTCCTTCAACGCCAACGGCATCCGTTCCGCCGCCAACAAGGGCTTCTTCGACTGGCTGCGCCAACAGAACGCGGACGTGGTGTGCCTGCAGGAAACCAAGGCACAGGAAGACCAGTTGATCGACCCGATGTTCCGCCCTGACGGCCATCACTGTTTCTACCGCGATGCAGTGACCAGGAAGGGTTACAGCGGCGTCGCGATCTACGCCAGGCGCGAGCCGGACGAAGTGCTGAAGAAGATCGGCTGGAAAGCCTTCGACGACGAGGGCCGCTATATCGAGGCGCGTTTCGGCAATCTCTCGGTGGTGTCGCTGTACGT
>JAICIW010000216.1 GCA_025928735.1 Rhodanobacteraceae bacterium
GTGCCGGTCAGGCTGATCGAGCACGGTCAGCTCGGCGTTTTCGGCGCCGCGGCGATGGAGATCGAAGCGGCGACGCGTGCTGATTGACGGCTGTACCAGCAGAAAACGTCAACCGGTCCTCACCCGTCATTCCCGCGCAAGAGCGACCGCGAAGGCAGGACCCCGAAGCGAACAACCGCGAAGCCGTTGGCCCGAAAGCCGCGCGGCAGGACCCGCGGGTAACCCAGTGTCTTTGCCCTTCAAAGATGGAGGCGCGGGGTCCCTGCTTTCGCGGGGACGACGAACAAAACGGCATTTGCTACAAATCTTCCCTCGCAGCTGACTGCCCAAACGACGGCGGCCGGTCTTCCGGCGTCGCGCCGAACTGCTTGTTGGGTTTGTCACCCATCTGGAACACCAGTATCCCGCCTTTCGCCAGTTCGGCGTGTTCGATCCAGCTCTTCGTCCATGGCTTGCCGTTCCACGTCACCAACTGGATGTACGGCTTTCCCTTGCCGTTGCCGCGCGCTTCCACGATGAGTTTCCGGCCGCCGCCGAGGTCGATCTCGGCGTGATCGATCAGCGGACTGCCGAACACCCAATTTGCGCTGACCGGATCGACCGCATACAACCCAAGCGCGCCCAGCACGTACCACGCGCTCATCTGGCCGCAATCCTCGTTGCCGGCAAGGCCGTCGGGCGCTGCGCGGTACATCGTTTCCAGCAGCATCCGTACGCGCGCCTGCGTCTTCCAGTGCGCCCCCGTGTACGCATACAAGTACGCGATGTGGTGGCTTGGCTCGTTGCCATGCGCGTACTGGCCGACCATGCCCGCGATGTCGGGTGGCGCGTTCGGCGGCAGCGTGGATGCGGTAGTGAACAGCTCGTCCAGTTTGCGTTCGAACCCGGCTTCGCCACCGAACATCGGCATATATCCGTATAAATCGTGCTGATTGAGGAAGGTCGCCACCCACGGATTTGATTCGGTGTAGTCGCGCCATTTGTCGGAGTGCCCCATCTCGATCGGATCGAACGGCTGCAGCCACTTCCCGTCCGCGCCACGCGGACGCATGAAGGCGAGCTTGCGATCGAACACGTGACGGTAGTTGCGCGACCGCGCGCGCAGGGCTCTCGCATCCGCGTTTTTGCCGAGTCTTTCGGCAAAATGGGCCATGGCCCAGTCGTCGTAGGCGTATTCCAGCGTCTTGCTGACCGCCTCGCCTTCCTTGTCGCTGGGGATGTAGCCCAGTTCACGGTACCACTTGAGGCCCCGATAATCGTCGGTCATCGCGCGCTTGCGGTAGGCCGACCACGCGCTCGCGTAGTCGACGCCATTGAAGCCTTTTGCCTGCGCCTCGGCGATCACCGCGATCGAGTGATAGCCGATCATGGTACCCGTTTCGACACCCTGCAGCGGCCACACCGTCGGCCCTTGCGGGCTTTCGTTGGCCTTGCGCACCAAACCCTGCACGAGGTCCGGCACCTTGTCCGGCTGGAACAACGTGTACAGCGGATGCAGCGCGCGGTAGGTATCCCACAGCGAATAAGTGCTGTAGTTGTGCTGGCCCTCGGGCAACGCGTGCACCATCAAATCCATGCCTCGATAGCGGCCACTGACATCGCTGAACAGGGTCGGCGCGAGCAGCGTGTGATACAGGCCGCTGTAGAATGTTTTCAGCATCTCTTCCGATGCGGATTCGATCCTGATGCGCGAGAGTTCGCGTTCCCACTGCTCCGCTGCGTCGCGCTGCACGCGTTCGAAATCCCAATCCGGCAGTTCGGTTTCGAGATTGCGCAGCGCACCATCGACGTCCACAGCCGAAAGGCCAACCTTCACCAGCAGCGGTGCTTTCGACGCGTCGTCGAAATGCAGCACAGCTTTCAGGTGATCGCCGCTGGCATCCATCGCACCGGCACCGAGAGGCTTGTTCTCCGCATACAGTTCGGCGCGCGCAAACGGGCGCGACAGTTTCATCGCGAAGAAGATGTAGCGTCCGTTTGCCCACTGATGCACGCGTCGGCTTCCAACCAGCGTGTCATGGCCGATAACTTTCAATGCTGCATCGGAGACCTTGCACGGCACCCTGGCCTCGTCGTGATAGCCGTGCGCCAGATCGACCAGCAGATGCGACGGGCCTTGCCGGTTGAATGCGTAGCGATGCAGCCCGACGCGAGCGGTTGCGGTCAGCTCGGCGATGATGTCGTGATCGGTGAGATGCACCTTGTAGTAGCCGGGCACCGCGTGCTCGGACGCCTTGTCGAAGCGCGAGCGATAACCCCTGCCCGGATGCGCCACCACGTCGGCGGCAAGGTGCGAACCGCGCGCTGCGGCATCGTAGCGCGAGTAATAAAGTTCATCGGGCAGTCCGCGCGCGCCGGGATCGAGCAGCACCGGACCTTGCCCCGGCATCACCAGTACGTCCAGCATGTCGCTGGCGCCAGTGCCGGACAGATGCGTGTGCGAAAACCCCATGATCGAACCATCGGCCTGGTGGTAGCCCGAGCAAGCATCCCAACCGAAATCATTGGTATCCGGCGAAAGCTGCACCATACCCCACGGCACCGTCGCACCCGGATAGGTGTGGCCGTGGCCGCCGGTGCCGACGAACACGTCGACGTAGCGCGAAACGCCGCTGGCTGTGTCCAGTGGCGCACCGCGCGTGCCGGCACCGCGCACCGAAGCCCAAGCCGCCGGAGGATCGATGCGACCCAGCAATGATGCCGCTATCGCGCCTTGCAGGAAACGTCTGCGTGTCACCATTTTCGTGCTCCTCGAAGATCGGCAATGAATCTTGTCAACTCGTGGGTTGGGGTGGGCAGCTTCATGCGAACCCCAATGCGATTGCGCCGGAATGTTTGGCTTCCGCGACGAAACCGCGTCAGCCCAACCTACAACCCTGTGTGCCCTCGCAACAACTCCGGCTCGCGCGCGGCCAGATCGACGATCATCTCGCCGAATAACGAATTGGCCCAGGCAAACCACGCGCGGGTGTAATGCGACGGATCATCCTGATCGAACGCCTCGTGCACGAAGCCAGTGCCGGCATCGGTGGTCTTCAGCCAGTGCAGGCACTGCCGGACCTCGGCGATGTCGTTGCTGGTCAGCGCGCGGATCATGATCGACATCGGCCAGATCATCCGCAGGCCTTCGTGCGGTCCGCCGATACCCTTCGCCGCCTTGCCGCTGAAGAAGTATGGGTTGCGGCCACTCCATGCCAGCGCGCGCGTACGTTGATAGCGCGAGTCGTCCCGCTTGCAGCAACCGAGATACGGAAGGCTCAAGAGGCTTGGCACGTTGGCATCGTCCATGAAGAGTCGGTTGCCGTAGCCGTCCACTTCGTAGGCCCAGAACTCGGCGCCGCGACCGTCGCGCATCAGCGCATGTTCTTCAAGCGCCGCCTGCACTTCACCGGCGAGCGCCTCGCAATCGTGCGCGAAGGCTTGGTCGGCGAACAGCGCGCGCGTCATTACCGCGAGTTGTCGCAACGACACCACCGCAAACGCATTGCCCGGCACGAACAACGGATATTTGCAGGCGTCGTCGGACGGCCGGAACATCGAGAAGATCAAGCCGACGGGCTTGCCCGGCCAGCCGTAACCGCCCAGCGCCAGCGTATCGGTCGGCACCGCCGCCGCGCGCTGGAAATGGTACGGGCCGGGGCCGTGCTTGCGCTGTTGCGTGCGGAAGGTTTCCAGCACTGATCGCATTGCCGCGCGCCAGTCGTCATCGAACGGCGCGCGGTCTTCCGTCGCTTTCCAGTACCCGTGCGCGAGGCGAATCGTCCAGCACAGCGAATCGATTTCCCATTTGCGTTCGGCGACGCCGGATTTCATGTCGGTGTCGTCGTGCTGCGCCCACGGCAGGTTCGTCCGGGCGCGCGGATCGGCCATGAATGCGTTGGCGTATGGGTCGATCGCGATGCAGCACGCGTGCCGATGGATCAGGCCGCGGTACAACCGACGCAGCGCGTCGTCGTGCGCGGCCAGCGGCAGGTACGGCCACACCTGTGCCGAGGAATCACGCAGCCACATCGCGTCGATGTCGCCGGTGACGATGAAGGTGTCGGGCTTGCCGTCGAGGGTGCCAGCGTGGACGGTGGTATCGAGCGTGTTGGGATAGCAGTTCTCGAACAGCCACGCGAGTTCCGGATCGCCGATTTGCGCCTTGACGCGTGCGATTTCCCGCTCCACGGCCGGACTCGTGAACTTGCGTTGCGCAGGCGGCGGGCGCTTGCTCGGGAAACGCGTCGAGGTCTGGGTCGCGGTGATACCGGATGCGGACACGCCGAACGTGCCGTACGCAGCGACGGTTCCGAGCAGTTTCAGGAAATCGCGTCGATCGTTCATGAGCTTGTTCGAGTGCTCAGCGCGGCAAGGCGTCGCGACCGCTGATCGTAAACGAAGCGCTGACGCCCGGCGCATCACCGGGCTGTCCACCGCCGATGAAAACGCGATAATGCCCGGCGACCACGGCACGATTGCCGGCAGCGTCTACCGTGCTCAATGCCCGTGGCGACAGTTCGAATTCCACGCGGCGACTTTCGCCCGGTTCCAGATGCACGCGTTCGAATCCCACCAGCGCGTGTCGCGGCGCCATCGAGACATCCGGTGCATCCAGATAGACCTCGACTACTTCGTCACCGGCACGCGAACCCTTGTTGTGCACCTCCGCACCCATCTTCAGA
>JAICIW010000089.1 GCA_025928735.1 Rhodanobacteraceae bacterium
CGCGGGGGACGAGATTGGCGACACCATCGATTACGCCACGGTCGTCGAGGCGCTGAAGACGTTCGTCACGCAGCGCCGCGACGTTTTGCTGGAAACGCTGGCCGTGGCCTGCGTCGCGATGTTGCACAGCCAGTTCTCGAAAGCGCGCGCGATCGAGTTGCGCATCGAAAAACCCGATGCAGCG
The DNA here is from genome assembly GCA_025928735.1 of Rhodanobacteraceae bacterium. GTDB lineage: Bacteria > Pseudomonadota > Gammaproteobacteria > Xanthomonadales > Rhodanobacteraceae > 66-474. The sequence continues at coordinate 185 of JAICIW010000089.1, forward strand.
CGGAAACTCGGCTGTGAAAGCGTCGGTGTCGAAATCCGCCGCGAGTTCCGCTGACATGTCGACGCATCGTTGGCTGCTGCTGCTGGGTTCGAATCTTGCGGGGCCGGAGCGTGTCCGGCAGGCGCTGGAAACGCTGGTTGCACTCGGTCACGTGACATCACTGACCCCGATCGAACGCATGCCCGCGCGTGGTGATGCTGCGCGCTTCTACCACAACGCCCTCGCAACGCTCGACTGCGATCTGGACCGGGAGGTCCTGCGCGCGCAGCTCAAACGGATCGAAATCGAACTGGGGCGCGTGCGCGACGAATCCGGCGAAGTCGCCATCGACATCGACCTTCTGGCCATGCAGGCAAACGGGAGCTGGCTGGCCGAACCGCATGCGCTCGAAAAGCGGGAGTTCACGCAAACCCCCGCAAGGGACATGCTGAAGGCAGCCGGCATTGAAGTGTCGGGCACCGAAGGCATGACGGACTGAGAGGCAGGCATGGACATTTTTGACCAACGCTCGTTGGCGCTGATTCCGCAACCGATCCGATGGGTTGTCTTGGCGTTCCTCGCACTGGCCACACTGCTGAGTGCTGGCTTCGCGATCTGGCTGACCGTCGCGCACGGCAGCGATTCGCTTGCAGTTGCACTCCTTTCGATATTCAAGGCATCCGCAATCGGAACCGCGCTCTGGTTCTTTTTCCTGATCGGCCAGCGGGCCCAGAGCCGCGTGGACCTGCTACGGCGAACTTCCAGAATACTCACCGACCAGATACCGGCAAGCCTGCACATCTACGGCAAGCCGGACGAACTTGAAGGTGTACGCAATCGCGGCGCGACACCTGATGACAAACCCGGCAGGGTTGATGTGGAGGTCGATCACGCGCCCGGAACGGTGCACGCGCGGTACATCATTACCTGGCCGGGCCTCCGGGATAGACTCCAGTTGCGCGTCCACCTCAACGTCAAAGTATTGTCGGTGGTTTATTTTTTTCCGAGCGGGGATCTGGAGAGGCTTGAAAAAACTTTCGAAGGAACTCTCACGGCGTCGCGAAACATGGGTTGGAAGGTGGAGTACAAAGGAATCCAAAGCCAGCGGCATGTCCATCGCGAGGACGATTTCGCGGAGTTGTGGCTGCGGCAGCGCCTGAGTGCGGACTTTTTGCACGAATCCACCGAGCAACTTTTCGTGACGAACGACTTGGCCGCCATGACCCGAGCGATCATGCTCAGTTGGAGTCGGCGTGGGGAAATCTTGGGGTCATAACCCTGCTTCGCGCGCGTCCTGCGCGCGGTCGCGATGCGTACGTTGCGCGGGAACCTCGACGCGGCGCCGGGCGGGGATGATTTCCACTTCGCGCGAGAACATCGCGAACGCGGTGCGCGCGATCTGGCGAGTGTCGTACCACGCGTAGGCGCCGACGCCGAGCGCGCCGACGAGCGGCACCATTCGCGCCAATGAGCTGCCGAGCGCGCGTTCGGACAGCTTGAGGCCGATCCGGTGCACGATGCTGTGGAAGCTGTGCGCGGTCGCCGCGTGCACCATCCAGCGCTGCCCGGCTCGCACCGCGAGGTCGCGCACCGCCTGCGCGGCCGCGTGGCGGAACAGGCAGAACAACATCTGCTCGCGCGTGGGCTTGGGGTGCTGGCCACACACGGCCGCGATGTCGGCCACCATTTGCGCCTGGATTTTCCAGATCGCCACCAATTCCGGCAGCACCGTCAGCCAGCCAATCGGCCCCGGCGGCAGCGCGAGCGAGGACGATGCCAGGAAGGCCTTGCGGCGGGCGGCCAGCGCGATGGCGTCGACGCGCGCACGCGGGTGTTCGCGAGGTTGCTCCCGGCTGGGCGGGACGTCGGAAAGGTAGTCGAGGATCTGCTGCGAGATCCGTTGCGACGGCTGGCCGGTGGCGGCGGTAAGGGAAGCGGTCATCGGCGTCCTCGATGCGGATCGAACCGGTTCCAACATGCCGCGCCCGCGCCCGCGAATCAAGGCATCCGGATTCGCGCTTCAGGCAACGATCATGCGCCCAGAACCCGCCCCCCATCCACCCGGATCGTTTGCCCGGTGACATACGCCGCGTCGCGGATCAGCCACAGCACCGCGCCGGCAATATCTTCGGGTGTGCCCTGGCGCTGCAGCGCGGTCTGTTCGACCAGCGTCTGCGGGGTCTCGGCCTTGACCGGATTTTCCGACCACAACACGTTGCCCGGCGCCACCGCATTCACCCGTATGTCGGGCCCGAGTTCCTGCGCCAACGCGAGCGTCGCCATGCGCAGCGCGGCCTTGCTCATGCAATACGCCGCGTGCTGCGGCAGCGGGCGTTCGGCATAGATGTCGGTGATGTTGACGATTGCGCCGTGCGAGGCCTTCAGGTATGGCGCGGCGGCTTGCGCCAACAGCAATGGCGCGCGCGCATTCACGGCAAAGAACGTGTCCGCCGATGGCGCCGTGATCGTGCCTGCAGGGGTCGCCTCGAAGATCGAGGCATTGTTGACCAGTGCATCGATCCGGTCGAAGCGGGCGAGCGTGGCGTCGACCAGGCCCGGCAGGCGTTCGGCATCGGCCAGGTCGGCTTGCAACGCAAGTGTCGAATCCGCGCGTCGCGTTTCCAGTTCGGCCATCAGCGCGTCCAGTTCCGCACGCGAGTTCCGATAGTGCAAGGCCAGGTCGTAGCCCGCGGCGTGCAACGTGCGCGCGATCACCGCACCGACGCGCCTTGCGGCGCCCGTGATCAGCACGACCGGACGGGTTTGGCTCATGGTCGCCCCTGCGCGTTATCCTGCATGACCGACAGATTGCCGCAACAACGTGGATGCCGCCAGCATGGATCGCGCCCTGCCCGAACCTTCCGAAGATGAAATCGCGCATTCGGCGCGTCTCGCCGAGGCCATCCGGCACGAGATTGCCGCGTCGGGGCCGATCCCGTTCGCGCGTTTCATGGAGCGTTGCCTGTATGCGCCGGGGTTGGGTTATTACAGCGCGGGGCGGCTGAAGTTCGGCAAGGATGGGGATTTCGTCACGGCACCGGAACTCGGGCCGTTGTTCGCACGCTGCGTCGCGCGCGCTTTGGCACCGGCCCTGCGCGCCTGCGGCAAGGATGCCGTATGGTTCGAGCTCGGCGGCGGCAGCGGCGCCTTCGCGCGCGATTGTCTTTCGGAACTGCAGGCGCACGGTGCGCTGCCGCGGCATTACTGGCTGCTGGAGCCGTCGGCGGACCTGCGCGAACGCCAGCGCGAGCGGTTGCAGGCCGAACTGCCGGCGGAACTGTTCGCGCGCTGCGCGTGGCTGGATCGTCCGCCGCAACATGCGTGGTCGGGCGTCCTGTTCGCCAACGAAGTGCTGGACGCGTTGCCGATCACGCGGTTCACGTCGCACGACGGCGAGGTGTTCGAGGAACACGTGGACGTGGACGCGAATGCCGCGTTCGTGCGCGTGGATCGACCGGCCGATGCCCTGGTTGCCGGCGCAGTGCGGCATCTGCAGCGCCACCTCGGTCGCGAATTCGGGGACGGCTATCGCTCGGAAGTGCTGCCGCAATTGCCGTGGTGGCTGGAGGCGATCGCGGGCGAGCAGGCGCGCGGCGCGGTGTTGTTCGTCGATTACGGTTACGTGCGGCGCGAGTTCTATCTGCCCGAGCGCCGTGACGGCACCTTGCTGTGCCACTACCGTCATCGTGTACATGACGACCCGCTGATCCTGCCGGGCCTGCAGGACATCACGGCTTCGATCGATTTCACGGCGCTGTCCGAGGCCGGCATCGGCGCGGGATTCGAACCGGTGTCGTACGCCTTCCAGTCGGAATTCCTGATCGCGTCCGGCCTTGATGCGGCGTTCGCCGCCGCCCGCGAAAAGGCTGGCGACGAAGCCGCGCGCTATGCGCTGGCGCAGCAGGTCAAGCGACTGACCTTGCCCGGCGAAATGGGCGAGCGTTTTCAGGCGATGCTGTTCGCGCGCGACCTCGACATCGGCGCGCTGTTCGCGCCGCAGATACAGGTCGATCGCAGCGAGCGATTGTAGTCATCGCTGCAGCACGCCGCGCGTGCACGACGACCGGCACTGCCATAATCGCGGCCTGTCGCAGCGAAGGCTCTGATCGTGCAAGGACACTCCTGGTTGCCGTCGATACTGGTGTTCCTGGTCGCGGTCGTGATCGCGGTGCCGCTGGCGCGCAAGCTGAAGCTGGGTTCGGTGCTGGGTTATCTGGCAGCGGGCGTGGTGATCGGGCCGTACGGCTTGCAGTGGGTGCACAATCCCGACGCGATTTCCGGCATTTCCGAATTCGGCGTCGCGCTCTTGTTGTTCGTGATCGGGCTGGAACTGTCACCACAACGGCTGTGGGTGATGCGGCGCGCGGTGTTCGGTGCGGGCGCGGCGCAGGTGTTCGGCTCGGCGCTCATCCTCGGCCTGATCGCGGCGTTCGGATTCCATCTCGATCCGGTTGCCGCGGCGGTCATCGGCTTGGCGCTCGCCTTTTCGTCGACGGCGTTCGGTTTGCAGATCCTCGCCGAGCGGCGCGAATTGCAGAGTCCACACGGACGACAGGCCTTCGCAATCCTGCTGTTCCAGGATCTGGTCGCGATTCCGCTGATCGCGGCGATTCCTTTGCTGGCCGAACATGGCGCGCCGCACGTCACGCAGCCGCTGTGGCTTTCATCCCTGCGCGTCGCCGGCGTGATCGCGGTGGTGGTGGTGGGCGGGCGCTATGCGCTGCGCCCGGTGTTTCGCGCGGTCGCCAAAACGCAGTTGATCGAAGTATCGACCGCAACCGCGCTGCTGGTCGTGATCGGCACCGCATGGCTGATGCAGCTGGCCGGCATCTCGATGGCGCTGGGCACGTTCCTCGCGGGCGTGCTGCTGGCCGATTCGGAATATCGCCACGATCTCGAATCCAACATCGCGCCATTCGAGGGCCTGCTGCTGGGATTGTTCTTCATCACGGTCGGCATGGGCGTCAATCTGAAACTGCTCGCGCTGCATCCGTGGATCGTGGTGGGGCTGGTGGCGTTGCTGCTCGCGTGCAAGGCGCCGGTGCTGGCCGCAATAGGGCGCCTGAGTCCGCGCATGCAGGGTACCGATGCGATCAAGCTCGCGGCCTTGCTGGCCGGCGGCGGCGAATTCGCGTTCGTGGTGTTCAAGCTGGCCCGGGAGAACGGGTTGCTGACGCGCACGCAACATCAGTTGCTGGTGCTGGTCGTGACGCTCGGCATGGCCGCGGTGCCGCTGCTGGTGCTGGCCGCGGCGCGACTGCCCGAACGGCGCAAGCCCCAGCGTGAATTCGACCGCATCGAGGTCGGTGCGCCGCGCGTGATCATCGCGGGCTTCGGCCGTGTAGGACAGATCGTGGGCCGGCTGCTGCGCGCGCGCAACATTCCCTTTGTTGCGCTGGAAAGCTCGGTCGAGCAGGTCGATTTGTCGCGCCGCTTCCAGGGCACCGAGATCTATTTCGGCGATCCCACCCGCGCCGAGATGCTGCGCGCGGCCGGCGCGGGCAAGGCCGAGGTGTTCGTGCTGGCCACCGACGACCCGGCTGCGAACGTGCGCACCGCGCGCATCGTGCGTCGGTTGTTTCCGCACCTGAAGATCATCGCGCGCGCACGCAATCGCCAGCACGCGTTTCGCCTGATGGATTTGACCAGCGACCCCGACGACGTGGTGCGTGAAACGTTCTACTCCAGCCTGAAGATGGCGGGCCTGGCGCTGCAGGCGCTGGGCGTGGAGAAGGAGCAGGCCCGCGCGATCGTGGAACTGTTCCGCGAGCACGACGAAAAGCTGCTGCACGACCAGCACCTCGTGTACGACGACGACGTGGCGCTGCGCCAGACCACGCGCGAGGCGTATGCGGAACTGCAGGGGCTGTTCGAAGCCGACACGCGGGCGCAGGCGCAGCCGGAAAAGGCCGACAAGGTGGGAAGCACCTAGTCAGTGCGGGTCAGGATGACCCGCCGCGGATCAAGCGCATCAAGCACTTGATCCGCGAAGACGAGTCCGGGCGTGTACCGGACTCGTCGTATCGATAAAGTGCAGGACAGCACTTTATCGACGTTCAATTGCTCGGATGCGTCATCAACGGCGTCACCACCTGTGCATTGAGTGGCGCACTGCGGCGCGGCGACAGCTCCAGCGCCAGATCGACGTAGCCCAGCGCCCGCGCTACTTCCGCGGGCGTGCGCTGCATGCAGTCGCGCGCATCGCGCTCGCCGCCGCGCGTCAGCAGCACGCGCGCGGGTTCGAACAGCGCGTGCATCGCGCAGGCGTGCAATGCGGTGACGCCATGTTCGTCGGCGTGCCGGATGTCCGCACCGGCGTCCAGCAGTCCTGGAAGCAATGCACCCAGATGCGTGCCGTCGCACTCGGCGCCCGGCTTCACATGCACACCCAGCAACATCAGCAGCGGGGTGGCGCCACGCCGGTCGGCGGTATTCACCGACGTGTCGTCGACAAGCAACGCGTCCAGCAGGCGCCGGCAGCGCAGGCTGTCGCGGCTGTCGAAGCAGAATCGTGCGGCTGCATGCAGCGCGGTGTGGCCGCCCGCATCGGTGAGCGTCGCGTTCGCGCCGAGTTCGCGCAGGCAGGCGACCATGTCGGCGTGGCCGAGCGCGGCAGCGATCATCAGCGCGGTGACATCATCCGTGTGGCGTTCGTCCACCGGCACGCCCGCGGATACCAGCGCGCGCACGATGTCGGCATGGCGGGCGCTGACGGCGGCCGACAGCGGCGAGGCGCCGGTATCGACGGTGAGCCTCGGATCGGCATGCGCAGCCAGCAATCGTTGCACGCTTTGCAGCGCGCCCGCACCACTTGCGCGCAGCAGCGCAGTGGCGCCGCGCTCGTCGCGCGCGTCGGCCGGCAGGCCAAGTTCCAGCAGTCGCGCGACCGCATCGGCATCGGCCGCGGCGGCGGGCAGGTCGGCGTCGCGCAGCGGGCGCTTGGGCAGCGGCCAACCAATCCAGCGCAGCCAATGCTCGAGTGGCGTCGCGCCGCGCGCCAAGGCAAGTCCCAGCGGCGTTTCGCCGCTGGCCGCGGGACGCTCGGGATCGGCGCCGTGTGCGATCAGCGCTTTCACCAGCGGCAACGCGGTTTCGGGTTTTGCGTCCAGTGCCGCGTGCAACGGCGTCGCGCCGGCGCGATCGCGCGCATTCGGATCGACGCCGCGCGCGAGCAACGCATCCAGTACCGGCAGCAGCGCCGGACGACTGGCATGGTGAAGCGGCGTGCGGCCGTCGGCATCCGCGCCGAACAGGTCGGCGCCGCGTTCCAGCATTGCCAGCGCGAGCGACGCATTCCCGTTCGTCTCATCGAGGCGCGCCAACGCGCCTGCGAAACGTCCCGCACCGGCCGGCGTCGCGCCGGCGTCCAGCAGTTGGCGCGTGGCCGCGCCTGATCCGGGCAGGTGGTCCAGCAGCGCGTCGAACAGCCGGGTGCCGTCGTCGAGACGTGCTTCGGCAGCCAGGCCGTGTTCCAGCAACCAGGCGCGCGGGGTGGCGTCGACGTGGTCGGCAAGGTCCAGGTACAGCGCCGC
>JAICIW010000211.1 GCA_025928735.1 Rhodanobacteraceae bacterium
CCGGCCGCGCGCAGCGCGAGGTGCCGCCGGCGATCCACGAATGGTTGGCGAAGCGCACGAAGTGAGGGGATGCCGTTTGCCCTGAGCCCTTCGACAGGCTCAGGACAGGATCGGTGCGAAGCGCCGGAGTCGAAGCGTGCGCGGCGTTTCGACTTCGCTCGCTGCGCGAGCTACGCTCAACGCGAACGCTGGTAACTTCAATTCGAGGATCGACGACATGAGTATCCGTCCACCCCTGCGCCGCTCCCGCCGCGACCGCATGATTGCCGGCGTGGTCGGTGGTCTGGCCGACTACTTCGGCATCGATCCCGGCCTCGCCCGGATCATTTACGTGCTGGTGTCGATTTTCTCGGCAGCGTTTCCGGGCATCGTTGTCTACATCATCCTGTGGATCCTGATTCCGCAGGAAGATTGACGGGCTGCCGGTTGCATTACCTTCGCAGGTTCGCCTTCACGTTCCGGCAGACGGGCGGCCAGGTTTCCGGGCCTGATGATTACTGTCCCGACGCTTTCCACCTCCAAATGCGATCGCGCCAGAAATGGGCGAGAGCGCGATGCCAGGGAATGCGATGTCGCGGCGTAAGTCACGGCGAGCATGCTAGGCTTCCGCGATTGCATGGATATGCCCATGGAACACGCCGAATCGTTGCCGCCTTCCGATCACGACACCGTACGCGCGGTGCAATGGCAGGGAGATCATTTGCGCCTGCTGGACCAGCGCAGGCTGCCTTTCGACGAGGCGTGGGTCGATTGCCGCGATGCGAACGCGGTGGCAGAGGCGATTAGTGATCTGGTGGTGCGCGGCGCGCCGGCCATAGGGATCGCGGCGGCGTGGGGCGTGGTGCTGGCGGCGCAAAGCGGTGATGATCTTGATGCCGCACTCGCCCGGTTGCGCGCGGCGCGGCCCACAGCCGTCAACCTGATGTGGGCGCTGGATCGCATGCGTGGGTGCATCGATGCAGGCGCCGATGCCGCGGCGCTGGCACGCGAAGCACAGGCGATCCAGGACGAAGACCTTGCCGCCAACCGCGCCATGGGTGCGATGGGCGCGGCATTGATCCAGCCGGGAAGCGGTGTACTCACGCATTGCAATACCGGCTCGCTTGCGACCGCCGGCTTCGGCACCGCATTGGGCGTGATTCGTGCCGGCTACGCATCCGCAAGCATCGCGCGCGTGTTCGCCGGCGAGACGCGGCCGTGGCTGCAGGGTGCGCGGCTGACGATGTGGGAACTGCAGCGCGACGGCATTCCCGCAACGCTGATCGCCGATTCGGCGGCGTCGCATTTGATGAAGGCCGGCGAGGTGCAGTGGGTGATCGTGGGTGCCGACCGTATCGCCGCGAACGGCGATACCGCGAACAAGATCGGTACGTACCAACTCGCGATCGCGGCGAAACACCACGGCGTCAAGTTCATGGTGGTGGCACCGTCGACGACCGTCGACATGGCCACGCCATCGGGCGATGACATCCACATCGAACTGCGCGATCCGCTGGAACTGCTCAGTCATGCCGGCCAGCGCACGGTGGCCGAAAACGCGCTGGCATGGAATCCGGTGTTCGACGTGACCCCGCACGACCTGATCGACGTGCTGGTGACCGAGCGCGGCGTGATCACCAGTCCGGATGCCACGGCACTGCGCGCGATGTTCGGGGCTTCGGGCTCGCACTGAAATGTGGCATCTGCCGAAGCAGCTCGCATGGTTCGGTGTCGGCGGCTTCATCGGCTTCATCGTCGATGCCGGCATCGTGCAGTTGCTGGTGAGCAAATTCGGCGTCGACCCCTATGTCGGGCGCCTGTTCTCGTTCCTGTGCGCGGCGACCGCGACGTGGCTGTTCAATCGTCAATTCACTTTCCATGAGCGCGGTGACTACACGCTGTTCGGCGAATGGTCGCGCTATCTCGTCGCGATGTCGGCCGGGTTCGCGATCAATTACGCGGCCTACGCGTTGGCCGTGCACTTCTCGGAATTCGTGCGCGCCTGGCCGTCCGTCGGCGTGGCGATCGGGTCTGTTCCGGGATCGGCCGCCAACTTCCTTGGGGCCCGCCAGTGGGTGTTTTCCGGGTCGCGGAGAGGCGGTTCCGCCGGGGCGGCGAAGGAACGCGAAAACAAGCTGTAAGTTCGCGTCCCTGCAGGATTTTTTTGGGCCGTTTCGGAGTCGGATGTGGTACAATTTCACGGTTGATTTCCAGGCGCGGGCGGCGTTCCGGACCCGCGCCTTTTCCATTCTCAAAATCAGGGAAACAAGCGAATGGCGGAGCCGGCCAGTGAAGTAATTCGCGTCAATATCGAAGACGAGATGCGCCAGAGCTATCTCGACTACGCCATGAGCGTGATCGTCGGCCGCGCGCTTCCCGACGTGCGCGATGGATTGAAGCCGGTGCATCGCCGCGTGCTGTTCGCGATGAACGAACTGGGCAATGCCTGGAACAAGTCGTACAAGAAATCCGCGCGCGTGGTCGGTGACGTGATCGGCAAATACCACCCGCACGGCGACTCGTCGGTGTACGACGCGATCGTGCGCATGGCGCAGCCTTTTTCGCTGCGCTACATGCTTGTGGATGGGCAGGGCAACTTCGGTTCGGTGGATGGCGACAGCCCCGCGGCAATGCGTTACACCGAGGTGCGCATGGCGCGCCTCACGCATGACCTGCTGGCCGACATCGACAAGGAAACCGTCGACTTCGGCCCGAACTACGACGAGAGCGAACAGGAGCCGCTGGTCCTGCCGACCCGCGTTCCGAACCTGCTGGTCAACGGGTCCGCCGGCATTGCCGTCGGGATGGCCACCAACGTGCCGCCGCACAACATGGGCGAGGTGATCGACGCCACCATTGCGCTGATCGACAACCCCGAGCTCACCATCGACGATCTGATGCAGCATGTGCCGGGGCCTGATTTCCCGACCGCCGGCATCATCAATGGTGCGGCCGGAATCGTGCAGGCGTATCGCACCGGCCGCGGCCGGCTGCTGGTGCGGGCGAAGACCGAAATCGAAACCGGCGAGCATGGTCACGAAGCGATCATCGCCACCGAACTTCCGTACCAGGTCAACAAGGCGCGGCTGATCGAGAAGATCGCCGAGCTGGTCAAGGAAAAGAGACTCGAAGGCATCAGCGGCCTGCGCGACGAATCCGACAAGGACGGCATGCGCGTGGTGATCGAGGTGCGTCGCGACGCCGCCGCCGAGGTGGTGTTGAACAACCTGTTCCAGCAGACCCAGTTGCAGGTCACCTTTGGCATCAACATGGTGGCGCTGGTCGATGGCCAGCCGCGGCTGTTGAACCTCAAGGAAATCCTCGAGCACTTCATCCGCCATCGCCGCGAGGTCGTCACCCGCCGCACGATTTTCGACCTGCGCAAGGCGCGTGCCCGCGCGCATGTGCTGGAAGGCCTGACGGTTGCGCTGGCCAACATCGATGCGATGATCGAACTGATCAGGACGTCCGAATCGCCCCAGGTTGCGCGCGAGCGGATGCTCGCCCGCAAGTGGGAACCCGGCATGGTGCGTGCGCTGCTGCAGGCCGCCGGGGACACCGCATCGCGGCCGGAAAACCTCGATTCGAAGGCGGGCCTGAAGGACGACGGCTATCAGCTGTCGGAAATCCAGGCCAAGGAAATCCTGGAAATGCGCCTGCACCGCCTTACCGGGCTGGAGCAGGACAAGCTCACCGACGAGTACAAGCAGTTGCTGGAAACCATTCGCGGGTTGATCGCGATCCTGGAAGATCCCGACAAGCTGATGGCGGTCATCCGTGGTGAACTCGTCGAGATGAAGGACCTGTACGGCGATGCGCGCCGCACCGAGATCCTGCACACGCAGGAAGACCTGGAAACGCTGGACCTGATCGCCGAAGAAGACGTGGTCGTCACGTTGTCGCACACCGGCTACGTGAAGCGGCAGTCGCTGGACACTTATCGCGCGCAAAAGCGCGGCGGCAAAGGCCGTTCGGCGACCAACATGAAGGACGAGGATTTCGTCGAGAAGCTGTGGATCGTCAACACCCATGACACGCTGCTCACCTTCACCAGCAATGGACGCGTGTATTGGCTCGACGTGTATCGCATTCCGGAGGCTGGTCCCGGCGCGCGCGGCCGCCCGATTGTCAACCTGTTGCCCTTGGGCGAGGACGAGAAGGTGCAGGCGGTGCTGCCCGTGCGCGAGTACGCGGAAGATCGTTTCGTGTTCTTCGCGACGCGCCACGGCACGGTCAAGAAGACCCCGCTGAAGGAATTCGAATTCCAGCTGCAGAAGGGCAAACTTGCGATCGGATTGGACGAAGGCGATGGGCTGGTCGAAGCCGAACTCACCGACGGCAACTGCGACATCTTGTTGTTCGCGTCCAACGGCAAATCCGCGCGTTTCGCCGGCAGCGAGGTGCGTTCGATGGGCCGCACGGCCTATGGCGTGCGCGGCATGCGCCTGACCGACGGTGCGCAAGTGGTCTCGATGATCGTCGCCGATGCGCAAATCGAAGCCACGGATTGCGACGTGCTCACCGCGACCGAGCGCGGCTACGGCAAGCGCACGCCGCTCACGGATTTCCCGCGCAAGGGCCGCGGCTCGCAGGGCGTGATCGCGATCCAGTGCTCCGAGCGCAACGGCGCGCTGGTCGCGGCCGTCGCCACGGACGCGCGGCAGGAACTGATGCTGATCTCCGACAAGGGGACGCTGGTCCGCACCCGCGTCGCCGAAATCTCGCAGGTCGGCCGCAACACCCAGGGTGTCACCCTGATCCG
>JAICIW010000165.1 GCA_025928735.1 Rhodanobacteraceae bacterium
CCCGACAGCCCCAGTTCCTGCGCCAGCTTGATTTCGGCGTCCCAGTACGCGCCCTTCACCAGCCGCACGCACCAGCGGCGCCCGGCGGCGCGCGCGGTTTCGGCCAGCCAGTCCAGCACGAACGGTGCGCGCTTCTGGTAAGCCTGCACGGCAAGGCCGAAACCGTTCCAGCCTTCCAGCGACGGGTGCGTGAACACCTTGTGCAGCACGTCCAGCGACAGTTCCAGGCGCGCGGCTTCCTCGGCGTCGACCGTCAAGCCGATGCCGCGCGCCATCGCCTGTTGCGACAGATCCAGCAGGCGCGGCACCAGTTCGTCCAGCACGCGTGCGCGCTTGGCGACTTCATGGCGCGGGTGCAGCGCCGACAGCTTCACAGAAATCGACGGGGCTTCCAGCACGTCGCCCGCTTTCGGGTGCCGGCCCACCGCGTCGATTGCATTGCGGTATGCGCCGAGATACACGTCGGCGGCGGTTTGCGTGAGCGCGGCTTCGCCCAGCATGTCGAACGAGTAGCGATACGCGGCGTTGCCGTTGCGCTGCGTGCGCGCCAGCGCCGACTTGATGTCGCGCCCCATGATGAACTGCTGGCCCATGATGCGCATGGCTTGGCGCACGGCCAGCCGCACCAACGGTTCGCCGGCGCGGTTGACCAGGCGACGCAGCGCGGCTTGGTAGTCGCTTCGCGTCGCATCGGGCAGCGTGACGAGATGGCCGGTCAGCATCAGGCCCCAGGTCGAGGCATTGACCAGCACCGACTTGCTGGTGCCGAGGTGTTTCTTCCAATCGGCTTCGGTCAGCTTGTCGCGGATCAGCCGGTCGGCGGTTTCGCTGTCGGGAATCCGCAGCAGCGCCTCGGCGATGCACATCAGCAGGATGCCTTCGTTGCTCGACAGGTCATACTGCTGCATGAAGGCGGCGACGGCGCTGCGCTGGTCCTGCTTGGCGCGCACGCGGGTGACCAGTTCGGCGGCCTGCGCTTCGATCCGCGCACGCGCGTCCTCGGAAAACTCGGCTTGCGCCAGCAATTCGTTGACCGCTTCGTTCTCCTCGCGCGACCATGCCGCGGTGATGCGGGCGCGCGTCGGCGATGGCTGCGGCGGCAACTCGGGGGAAAGGATCTCGGCCATGACGGCAACTCGAAGCGTGACCGTCCATTGTACGTCTTGCGTACGGTGCAGCCAATGACGCGCGGCAGAAACCACCCGCGTCGTCGGGCTATTCTTGCTGCAATGGCCGCGCGGCCTTATGATTCCCGAATTGCGGTACCGTGAATGTCCATGATCACACGTCTACCGGTGGCTGCCGAAACCGGACAGGTGACGCTGCTGCTGGCGCCCAATCGGGCGCTCAGCCGCAGCCAGGTTCGCCGGTTGACGTGGGAAGTGTGCATCGCGGCGTTGCTTGTTGCAGCACTGGCGGCGTGGAGTGGCGACGTATTCGCGCCATTGTTCGCGCTGATCGAGATCCCCGTGGTGGCGATCGCGTTCTGGCTGGTGTGGCGCAGCGGGGATCGCAGGGAGCGCATCACGCTGGGTACGGATCACCTCCGAATCGAGCAGCTTCCGTCGCGCGGCCGTGCCGTCAGCACGTTTCCCGCGGCGTGGGTGAAAGTGCGGGTGCTGGAACGCGGCGATGGCCACAGGCACGTGGTGTTGGCCGCGCAGGGACGCGAGCAGGAAGTGGGGCAATGCCTTGGCGACGACGAGCGTATGCAATTGTCGCGATGGCTCAAGACCCTGCTGTCCGGCCGCAGCGGCTGGCGCGACAACTGATGCGACGCGTGGACAACACAGACAACAGGCTATCCGGGGTGTGATGACGATGAGTTCCAGCAATTGCAAGCGGCGAATCGTGGGGGCGGGTGCCGCCTTCGGTGCACTGCTCGTCTCGATGGCTGCTGCCGCCAACCCGGTTCCGTGGCAGATGAACCTGCCCAAGGGCGCGACGCCCGTGTCGCAGCAGATCTGGAATCTGCACATGGCCGCGCTGTGGGTCTGCGTGGCGCTGGGCGTGCTGGTTTTCGGCGCGATGTTCATCGCGATGGTCCGCTTCCGCCGCTCCAAAGGCGCGGTGGCCGAAACCTGGAGCCACAACACCCTGCTCGAAATCGGCTGGACGGTGGTGCCGGTGCTGATCCTGATCGGTCTTGCCGCGCCCGCCACCCTCCTCACCCGCGAGATGTACAACTCCACCGATGCGGTGATGACCGTCAAGGTCACTGGCTACCAGTGGCTGTGGCGCTATGACTACATCAGCTACGACGGCAAGCCCGTCACCAAGGTGCCGACGATCTACTCGCGCCTCGCTGCGGACAGCAACGCCGCGCGCCAACTCGATTCCGGCATCAGCCCCTACAGCATCAAGGCGCCCGACGGCACCAACGATTACCTGCTGGACGTGACCCACCCGCTGGTGATTCCGGCCGGCGTGAAGGTGCGCTTCCTGATCACCGCCGACGACGTGATCCATGGCTGGTGGGTGCCGGATTTCGCGGCCAAGCGCGATGCCATTCCGGGCATCATGAACGACGCCTGGGCCAAGGTCGACAAGCCCGGCACCTATCTCGGCCAGTGCTACGTGTTGTGTGGCCAGGACCACAGCGCGATGCCGGTCGTGGTGAAGGTGTTGCCGCGCGAGGAGTTCAACGCGTGGCTGACCGCGCAGCAGAACGCGGCGACGCTCGACAAGGCCGCGCGCACCGCGCGGGTGGAACCGCAGCAGCCGGTTCCGGCCAAGGGTTGATGCAGCAACAAAAGCAGCAAGGCATTTTAGAGGATTCGCACCATGTCCAGCACAGCGCAAGCCATCCATCACGAAGAGCATCACCAAAGCTTCTTCGAGCGTTGGTTCATGTCCACCAATCACAAGGACATCGGCACGCTGTATTTGCTGTTCTCGTTCCTGATGCTGTTCGTGGGCGGCAGCTTCGCGATGCTGATCCGCGCCGAGTTGTTCGAGCCGGGCATGCAGTTGATGCAGCCCTACTTCTTCAACGAACTGACGTCCATGCACGGGCTGGTGATGATCTTCGGCGTGATCATGCCCTCGTTCGTCGGCCTCGCGAACTGGATGATCCCGATGCAGATCGGCGCGCCCGACATGGCGCTGCCACGCTTGAACAACCTGTCGTTCTGGATTCTGCCGTTCGCGTTCATCCTGCTGCTCTCGACGTTCTTCATGCCGGGCGGCGCGCCGGCCGCGGGCTGGACGATGTATCCGCCGCTGGTATTGCAGGGTGGCGAGTCGATCGCGTTCATGATCTTCGCGATCCACCTGATGGGCATCTCGTCGATCCTGGGCTCGATCAACATCATCGCCACCATCCTGAACCTGCGCGCGCCGGGCCTCGATCTTTTGAAGATGCCGATGTTCTGCTGGTCGTGGCTGATCACTTCGTTCCTGGTGATCGCGGTGATGCCGGTGCTGGCCGGCGCGGTCACGATGATGCTGTTCGACCGCTTCTTCGGCACCAACTTCTTCAACGCCGGCGCGGGCGGCGACCCGGTGATGTACCAGCACGTGTTCTGGTTCTTCGGGCACCCCGAGGTCTACATCATGATCTTGCCCGCTTTCGGGATCATCTCCGAGATCGTGCCGACCTTCGCGCGCAAGCCGCTGTTCGGCTACAAGGCGATGGTGTACGCGATCGCGTGCATCGCGTTCCTGTCGTTCATCGTGTGGTCGCACCACATGTTCACGGTCGGCCTGCCGCTGGGCGCCGAGGTGTTCTTCATGTTCTCGACCATGCTGATCGCGGTGCCGACCGGCGTGAAGATCTTCAACTGGGTCACCACGATGTGGAAAGGCTCGCTCAGCTTCGAAACGCCGATGCTGTGGGCAATCGGCTTCATCGTGCTGTTCTCGATCGGCGGCTTCTCCGGCGTGATGATGGCGCTGGTGCCGGCCGACTTCCAGTACTACGGCACCTACTTCATCGTCGCGCACTTCCACTACGTGCTGGTCGGCGGCGCGCTGTTCTCGATCATCGGCGCGGTGTACTACTGGCTGCCCAAGTGGTCGGGCCACATGTATTCAACCTTCTGGTCCAAGCTGCACTTCTGGTCCAGCGTGATCTCGGTGAACGTGCTGTTCTTCCCGCAGCAGTTCCTGGGCTTCGCCGGCATGCCGCGCCGCATTCCCGATTACAACGTGGCGTTCGCCGACTGGAACATGGTGTCCTCGATCGGTGGCTTCTGGTTCGGCGCCAGCCAGTTGATCCTGGTGGGCGTGGTGGTCCATTGCGTGTTCTTCTCCAAGGCCAAGGCAACCTCGCGGGTGTGGGAACATGCCTACGGGCTCGAGTGGACGCTGCCGTCACCGGCGCCGCACCACAGCTTCACGGTGCCGCCGGTGATCGACGACAGCCAGCTCGCGCACGGCGACGTGAGTCATTGATTTGCGATCATCGATTCGTGCGATCGTCCCTGATCGCGGCGAAATGAGACGACAACGCGGGCACGTTCACCAGCAATAGCAACACTACCTCGGCCATCCATGGCCTTGTTTTCCACAAAAGCGGCTCCGTTTGAATGTCGTAAAGCATGCTTCGAACAAGCGAACAAAGTGAATTGAAAGACGCCCCGGCGCCGGACGAATTGGCTCAACGGAAGGCGCGTGCGCGCCGCACCGCGTGGATCATCGGGGCCATCGCAGCCGCATTCTTCATCGCCAGTCTCGTGCAGGGCCACTTCTCGCAAATTCCGATCCTGCATTGATCCAGCCACGCCGCAACGCAAGCCACGAACCGGAACTGTCCCATGAGCCAACCTGACGCCAACGTTTACTACGTCCCGCACAAGAGCCGCTGGCCGATCATCGCGGTCATCGGGATGTTCCTGTTCATGGCCGGGGCGGCGAACTGGCTGAATGGTCACGACCTGTCCGGCAAGATCGTCCTGACGCTCGGCGCGTTGACCATCATCGGCATGATGTTCGGGTGGTTCGGCAACGTCATCCGGGAATCGATGAAGGGCACCTTCAACAGTCAGGTGGATACCTCGTTCCGGATGGGGATGATGTGGTTCATCATCTCCGAGATATTTTTCTTCGCCGCGTTCTTCGGCGGCCTGTTCTACATCCGCACCTTCGTGGTGCCGTGGCTTGGCGGTATCGGCGACAAGGGCGTCATCACCAACGCCTACATCTGGCAGGGCTTCTCGGCGACGTGGCCGACCAATGGTCCGCAGGCGGTGGGCGGTTCCTTCATCGCCGGCTCGCCGTGGGGGATACCGCTGCTCAATACGCTGCTGCTGTTGTCCTCCAGCATTACCGTGACGATCGCGCATCACGCCCTGCGCATCGGCAACCGCAAGCGCCTGATCGGGTTCCTCGGCCTCACCATCCTGCTGGGCCTGACCTTCCTGTGCTGCCAGGCGTACGAGTACTGGGAATCGTACGTGCACCTCAACATGACGCTGCACAGCGGCATCTATGGTGCGACGTTCTACATCCTCACCGGCTTCCACGGCCTGCACGTCACCCTCGGCACCATCATGCTGATCGTGATGTGGCTGCGTTGCCTGCGCGGGCACTTCAACCGCGAGAACCACTTCGCGTTCGAGGCGGTGTCGTGGTACTGGCACTTCGTGGACGTGATCTGGCTGTGCCTGTTCCTGTTCGTGTATATCTTGTAGCTTCGTGCCGCGGTCCGTTTCACCTTCGTACGGGTTGCTCGGCACCGATTGAAGGTCTCTCGTTGAATCAGGGCACGCCGCCCACGGCGCGGGGGCTCGATGGAACGCGGAGCGTCACGATGGCTTTGGCTGGCCGCCTGCGCACTGCTCG
>JAICIW010000234.1 GCA_025928735.1 Rhodanobacteraceae bacterium
AATTGCTGGGAGCCGGTGGGCGACTTTCCGCAGGTCAACCTGTCGCTCACGGCCATCATCACGCGCTTCATCACCGCGTTCGGCGCGGGCATCCAGGGCATCCTGTAGTGCATTCATCCGTGGATGCCGCGTCGCAAGCGCACCCTGAATCGTGCGCGCCCGGCGTTCCGTTGGTCACCCGAACGGCCAAAGCCACCGTCCCGGGGTCAATCCTCCCGGCCTGACGTTCCAGCGAAGCCGCGGCGCCGCCAGCCGAGCATTGACGGCCCACAGACCCGTCGGTAGGCTGGCGCATTCAGCCGCCCCCGTTCGAGGATTCAAGCCATGCCGATGGACATCAACATCCAGTTGACCGACGACGACCTGCAGTTCTTCGTCAAGGGCATGCGCGACGTCGAAGCCGGTATCCAGGGCGCGGATTCCGACAAGATCATCACCGCCGCGCAGGCGTTGCTCGACGAAACCCGCGCCGCGCAGCACGCGCCGCCGTTCATCTCCGAGCGTCTGGACAGTGTCGAGTCCATGATTTCGATGGCCGGCGACGTCGGCTTCAACCTGCCCGACGAAGATCGTCATCGCGTGCTGGCGGCATTGGCCTATCTGGCCGATCCCGAGGATTCGATTCCCGACCGGGTGCCGGTGCTCGGCTTCCTGGACGACGCGATCATGATCGAGCTGTGCCGTCGCGACCTGCAATTCGAAATCGAGGCCTACGACGATTTCTGCGTGTGGCGCAACGACGAGGCGCGCGCACGCGGCGAGGATCCGGCCAAGCTGATGGTGCAACGCACGGACTGGGCCGACGCCCGCGCCGCCGAAGCCATCGCCCGCATGCATCGCCGCCGCCGTGAATCCTACGCCAGCGGGGCATGGAAGCCGACGTTGTTCAAGGTCGGGTAAGGTGTATTTGTGCGATCGTCCATGATCGCCGCGTCACGGGATTTGCTATTGCATCTGGCGTTTATGCGCGAGTGCAGACCAGAACGGCCATCCATGGCCTGACTTTTCACAAAAGCCGCTTCGATTCGGAGTTCCAAGTTGTCGCACCCGGGAGCTTCATGGACGCTCCATGACGGCAACGACGCCCATCCCGCCCGCGGTGCAGACGGAAATCAGGCCGCGGCCGGAACCCTTCCGGGCCAGCAGTTTTGCAAGCGTCGCCACGATCCGCGCGCCGGTGGCGGCAAACGGATGTCCGGTGGCGAGACTCGACCCGTTGACGTTGATCTTCGCCGGGTCGATCGATCCCAGCGGCGCGTCCAGGCCGAGCCGGTCCCGGCAATAGTCCGGCGACTCCCACGCGCGCAACTGGCACAGCACCTGCGCGGCGAAGGCTTCGTGGATTTCGTAGAAATCGAAATCCTGCAAGGTCAATCCCGCGCGTTGCAGCATGCGCGGCACCGCGATGGTCGGCGCCATCAGCAAGCCCTCGCCGTGCACGTAATCGACGCCCGCGACTTCCCCGAACGTGAGGTACGCCAGCACC
Source organism: Rhodanobacteraceae bacterium (assembly GCA_025928735.1). GTDB lineage: Bacteria > Pseudomonadota > Gammaproteobacteria > Xanthomonadales > Rhodanobacteraceae > 66-474. The sequence continues at coordinate 1,487 of JAICIW010000234.1, forward strand.
GGCAGGCCGCGCGCCGCGGCCCAGTCCTCGCTGGCCAGCAGCACCGCCGCCGCGCCATCCGACAACGCGGATGAATTGCCGGCGGTGAGCGTGCCGTGGCCCGAGGTGCGATCGAATGCCGGCTTCAGTGCGGCCAGTTTTTCCAGCGTGGTGTCGGGGCGCAACAGGTTGTCGCGTGCGACGCCGCGAAACGGCACCACCAAGTCATCGAAGAACCCGGTGTCGTACGCCGCCGCGAGCTTGCGATGACTTTCCAGCGCCCATCGGTCCTGCTCGGCGCGACCAATCTTCCATTCGCGCGCCATCTTCTCGCAGTGCTGGCCCATCGAAAGCCCGGTGCGCGGCTCGACCACGCCGGGCACTTGCGGTTTCAATTCGCGCAAACGGAAGCCGTGGGTCACGGCGCGCAGTTTCTGCCCGAATGTTTTCGCACGATTCAAATCCAGCAGGCGTTGTTGCAGGCGATTGGAATAGGTCAGCGGCACCTGGCTGGTGGTGTCCGAACCGCCGCCGATGCCGGCTTCGATCTGGCCGGTCGCGATCTTCTGTGCGATCAGGATCGCATTGTCCAGTGACGTGCCGCAGGCACGCGCGGTGGTGAAGCCGGGCGTGGTCATCGCGAGCCCGGAGGACTGCAGCGCTTCGCGCGCGAGGTTCCAGTCGGCCGGATGCTTCATCACCGCGCCGAACGCGACTTCGCCCAGCTCCAGGCCCTGCAGGCCGAACTTCTCGACCAGCGCGCCCAGCACCTCCACCGACATCCCGAAGTTGCCGAGATCGGCGTACGCGGTGTCGCGCTTGCAGAACGGGATACGCACGCCGCCCAGCACGGCGACCCGACGGGTTTGGGGGATCATGTCCGACTCCTGATTGTGTCGTCATTGCGGCGCAGGCCGAATCCATTCTGCTTTGATTGTGCACCAAATCAAAATGGATTGACTCGCGCCATCCCTAGCGCTCGCACCGTGCGCCGCTTCGGCGTTCGCGTTTGCGATCGCGCAAACGCAGTCGGCTTCCGCCGCCGATGAAGCCGGCGCCCCGGAATGACGGCGTGACATGGGATCATGGGAACGCGATGAATCCGCGCCGCAGCATCTTGTACGCCTCTTCCTCCATGCCGAGCGAGGCGTAGGTTTGCTGTGCACGTTCATTGTCGCGCTCGACATACAGGCGCAAGCCGACCGCACCGGCCGCGCGTGCGCGGCGCTCGACGTCCGCGTACAGGGCGCGAAACACGCCGCCGCGGCGGGCGGCGGGCGTCACGTACACGCTCTGGAACCACCACCAGTCGCCGTTGCGCCAGTCGCTCCATTCGTAGGTGATCAGCAAGCAACCGGCCGGCTCGCCGTCGCGCTCGGCGACCAGGTAGAAACCGCGTCGCGGATCGTCGAATATCGCGCGCGTTCCGTGCGTCAAGACATCGCGATCGAGCGCCTTGTGCTCGGTTTCCAGGGCCATCGCGGCATTGCATTCCACGAGAAACCGGATGTCTCCTGGTTCGGCCGAGCGAACGGTTGTCGTCATTTTGCACCTGCGGGACTGGCGGCAGCACCCCTTCCCGTCATTCCCGCGAAAGCGGAAATCCAGTGTCTTCGGGTGCGGCGGAAAGTCACTGGATCCCGGATCCCGCGTTTTGCGCGGCTCCCGGATGACGCATTCTTTTTCGATTCTCTCTGCTTGATCCCTATTCCCGGCCCTTCCGTGAACTGCCCAATTTGCGCGTCAGCGTATTGCGGCCGAGTCCCAATGCCCTGGCGGCGTTTTGGCGGTGGCCGTCATGCACGGCGAGTGCAGCGTCCAGCAACACGCGATCGAGACGTTCGCGCGCCTGCGCATGGAGGTTTTCCGCGTCGCCGGCGAGTTCGGCATCGGCCCACGCGCGCAGCGCGGATTCCCAGGGCAGGCCCGCATCCACCGACCGCGAACGCACGGACGTACCAGCCTCGTCGAGGTCATCGCGGCGAATCGTCGCGCCGGGCGCGATCACCGCGAGGCGCCGGCACAGGTTTTCCAGTTGCCGCACGTTGCCGGGAAATTCCATCTTCGCCAAGGCCTGCAACGCCGCCTGCGCGAAGTGCTTCTCGGGCAGTTTCAGATCCTGCATCGCAGCAGCCAGAAACTGTCTCGCCAGCAACGGGATGTCGGCACGACGATCGCGCAACGCGGGCAGGTGGATGCGCAGCACATCGAGGCGATGCATCAGATCGGCGCGGAATTCGCCGCGGGCGACTTTCGCGTCCAGATCCTGATGCGTCGCCGCCAGCACGCGCACGTCGCTGCGGATCAGTTCGCGCCCGCCCACGCGGTAAAACTCGCCACCGGCCAGCACGCGCAGCAATCGCGTCTGCAGCGCCAACGGCATGTCGCCGATTTCATCGAGGAACAGCGTGCCGCCTTCGGCTTGTTCGAAACGCCCGGCCATCCGCCGCTGCGCGCCGGTAAAAGCGCCGGCTTCGTGACCGAACAATTCCGACTCAAGCAGTTCCGCGGGAATCGCGGCGGTGTTGAGTGCGATGAACGGCCGTGCACGGCGCGCGCTTTCCCGGTGCAACGCGCGCGCGACCAGTTCCTTGCCGGTGCCGGTTTCGCCGGTGATCAACACGTTCAAATCGCTGGCCGCGACCCGCCCGATCAAGCGGAACACTGCGCGCATCGGCACGCTTTCGCCCAGCAATGCGTGCCGCGGCGTCGGTGCATGGGCCGCGACATTCGTTTGTTCCGATTCGTGCAGGGCGCGTTGCACCGACGCCACGGCCTGCGCAAGATCGAAAGGCTTGGGCAGATAATCGATCGCGCCTTCACGGTACGCGGCAGCGGTGGTCGCGACATCGGTGAAGGCGCTCATCACGATCACCGGCAACGCCGGATGCGCGGCCTTGATGTCGCGCAGCAAGACGAGGCCGTTCGCGCCAGGCAGGCGCAC
>JAICIW010000093.1 GCA_025928735.1 Rhodanobacteraceae bacterium
ATCGTGGTGCAGCTTGTCGTTCAAGGCCTGCAATGCACGGGTATCGTCGTCCCGCGCGGGGCGTGCAACGTCGCCGCCCCACAAGGTGTTGTCGATCGCGATCAGGCCGCCCGCGCGGATCAGTTCCAGGCAGCGTTCGTAGTAGTCGTCGTAGCCGGTCTTGTCGGCGTCGATGAAAGCGAAGTCGTGGCGGCCGGATTCACCCGCAGCGATGCGCGCGTCCAGCGTCCCGGTGGCGGGCGCAATCACCAGCTCGATCTTGTCCGCGACGCCGGCACGCTGCCAGTAGGGTTTGCCGATCGAGGTGTATTCGGCGCTGATGTCGCACGCCAGCACTCTGCCATCGGCGGGCAGCGCAAGCGCGACGGTGAGCGCGCTGTAACCGGTGAACGTGCCGATCTCGATGGTGCATCGCGCTCCGATCAGCTTGACCAGCAGCGACATGAGCTGGCCCTGCTCGGGTGAAATCTGCATGCCGGCGTGGGCGTGCGAGCGCGTGGCTTCACGCAAAGCCGTCTGTTCGGGGTGCTCGCGCAGGCTGTGGCCGAGCAGGTAGTCGTATACGGTGTCGTCGAGATTGAGGGTGCGGCGGGACATGGGCTTTCCTTGTGCCTCGAAAGCTCAATGTTCGCACTTTCCGGCCGATAGGATTCGGGAAGGCACTTGCACTCGTCCCTGGAATCTGGAAAAGTCACCGCCATGTCACCGTTTGCTGCCAAGCTTTCTCATGCCCGCGCATTGAATGCGCCGGGTTGCGTGGCGGCCGTCGAAAGTAATCGCGCGAACCATAACGCCAACCGTTGGTGGGCCCGCGCGTAGCTGCAAGTTTCAACGAAAGATACGCGACCGAGGCCCGCCCAGTGCGGGCCTCGGCGGTTTTTGCGTGGATGATTTTTTGCGCAGATCCATCCGCAAAACAGACCCGGCCATCCGTGGCCGATTTTCAACAAGACCCGTTTCAAAAAGGATCATGACCATGTGCTCGATCTTCGGAATGTTCGACCTGCAACCGGATGACGACGTCGCTGCGCTGCGTCGGCAGGCGCTGGAACTGTCGCGCCGCCAGCGGCATCGCGGCCCCGACTGGAGCGGCGTGTTTGTCGACGACAAGGTGATCCTCGTTCATGAACGCCTGGCCATCGTGGACCCGGCGTCGGGCGCGCAGCCGCTGCGCTCGCGCGACGGCGCGTTGGCGCTGGCGGTGAACGGCGAGATCTACAATCATCGCGAATTGTGCGCGGCCAGCGACTACGACTTCACCACTGGCTCGGATTGCGAAGTCATCAATGCGCTGTACGCGGCACTGGGCGCCGCGCCGTTCATCAAGGATGGCCTTCCGAAGCTCAACGGCATTTTCGCCTTCGCATTGTGGGACGGTGCCGCGCAGCGCTACCTGATCGCGCGCGATCCGATCGGCGTGTGTCCGTTGTACTGGGGCCACGATGCGCAGGGTCGCCTGTGCGTGGCGTCCGAGATGAAGGCGTTGACGGGCATGTGCGCCGACGTGGCGGCTTTCCCGCCGGGGCATGTGTATGACAGCGCCAGCGGCCTGTTGCATCGCTACTACGAAAAGTCCTGGCGCGATTACGAAGCGACGCATGGTCATGCGCTGGCACCCGGTGGATTGCGCCGCGCGTTCGAACAGGCCGTCCATCGTCAATTGATGACTGATGTGCCTTACGGCGTATTGCTGTCGGGTGGCCTCGACTCCTCGCTGGTCGCGGCCTGCGCCGCCAAGTTCTCGCGCGAGCGGATCGAGGATGGCGACTGCAGCGAAGCGTGGTGGCCGCGGCTGCATTCCTTCGCGATCGGTCTTGCAGATTCGCCCGACCTTGCCGCGGCGCAAATCGCCGCGGAAGCCCTGGGCACCGTGCACCACGGTTTCGTTTACACGTTCCAGGAGGGGCTGGACGCCGTGCCCGAGGTGATCCGGCATCTCGAGACCTACGATGTCACCACCATTCGCGCGGCCACGCCGATGTATCTGCTGGCGCGGCGGGTCAAGGCCATGGGCGTGAAGATGGTGTTGTCGGGCGAGGGTTCCGACGAAATTTTCGGCGGCTACCTGTATTTCCACAAGGCGCCCTCGGCCGAGGCCTTCCACGAGGAAACCGTGCGCAAACTCGACGCGCTGCATGCGTACGATTGCCTGCGGGCCAACAAGGCGATGATGGCGTGGGGCGTGGAGGCGCGCGTGCCGTTTCTCGACCTCGAATTCATCGACGTGGCGATGGCGATGGATGCCGCGTACAAGATGGCCGGCCCGGGCCGCATCGAGAAACACGTGCTGCGCGAAGCGTTCGAAGGAGCATTGCCGAAGGAAATCCTGTGGCGGCAGAAAGAACAGTTCAGCGATGGCGTCGGGTATGGCTGGATCGATGGCCTGAAGGTGCACGCGGACGACAGCGTGAGCGATCGGGAATTGGCCGCGGCGGCATCGCGCTTTCCGTTCAATACACCGGACACCAAGGAAGCGTATTTCTACCGGCGCATATTCGAACAGTTTTATCCGGGTGAGGCCTGCGCCGCGACCGTGCCGGGCGGAAAATCGATCGCGTGTTCGTCGCCCGCGGCGCTGGTTTGGGATCCGGCGTTCGCCGCCATGGCCGACCCATCGGGCCGAGCCGTGCGCGGCGTGCACGCGCAGGCGCTGGCTTGAACGCGATCATCTGTAACCACCGCGCACGGCGGACTATCGGAGCCAGCGGCCCGCCGCGGTGGCGGTGTTTTCCGGGCTGGTGTTGAACGCGATCGCGGCATCCGGGGCCGCCTTGTGGATCGCGTTGACCAGCGCTTCGAAAAGAAGCAGGCTTTTCGGCGGAATGCGAATGCCGCCGCCAATCACGACGCAGTCGAAATCCAATTCTGAAAGTGCTTGTTTCACGGCCGCAGCGGCGGACTCGTCCGGCTGGATCAGGCATAGTTGAGCATCCCAGCCGCGCGCCTTCATCTCGTGCATGGCCAGGTCGATGCCGGTCTGGATCTTCTCCGCGGTCAGGCCGGGCGGCAGCGCCGGGTCGCTGAAGTCGACCGATTCGGGTTCCTCTCCGATGAACAACACGCGCATGGTTTTTGCTCCGATGGTGACGGTCTGCACGAACGCCGCAAGTGACCGCCTGCCGATTGTCCATGCGCATCCGCGAGATCACAAATCGAGCGAAGGTGAACTGCATTCACGACGGCATTACGCACCTTGCACTAGATTCGGACGTTTCGGCAGGAGGACGCACCCATGATCGCGAAGCGCGGCAAGGCTGTGGGCGGTTGCATGCTGGTCGCGGCTCTGGCATTCGCCGGGGTTGGTTTCGCCGCGGAAAATTCGGGACCCATTGCCCAAGGCGATGCGGCGACGATGCTCCAGGAAGCCGTCGCGGGTGCCTGGCGATCGCCCGCCAACAAGGCGCGCGACCAGTACCGGCACCCGATCCAGACGCTGGAGTTTTTCGGCATCAAGCCGGACATGACCGTGCTGGAACTTGCGCCGGGCGGCGGCTGGTACACCGAAATCCTGGCGCCATTCCTGTATGCGCACGGGCACCTCATCGAAGCGACCCCGCCGTCGCGCGGCAACGAACCCAGCCATTTCGAGCAGAAATTGAAGGCCGATCCGAAAGTGTACGGCCACATCGCGAAAACCATTCCGTTCTGGCCGCCGGATCACGTCGAACTCGGGCCCGACGGTTCGGCCGACATGGTGCTGACATTCCGCAACACGCACGACTGGTTGAATCAGAGTCCACGGTCGCTTGATGCGGTGTTCAAGGCCGCGTACAAGGTGCTGAAGCCGGGCGGTGTGTTGGGCATCACCGACCACCGCGCCAAGCCGTTCGCCGATGCCGCCCAAAGCTCGAAGGAACTGCACCGCATTCCCGAGGATTACATGATCGAAGCGGGCCTTCGCGCAGGTTTTCGCCTCGCGGGGGTGTCGGAAATCAACGCCAACCCGAAAGATCCGGAAGACGTCAACGTGCATCGCCTGCCGCCGGACCTGGCAGGACCGGAGTCGGAACACGCGAAGATGAAGGCGATCGGCGAATCGGACAGGATGACGCTGAAGTTCGTCAAGCCTGCTGCAGCCGCCGAGTGAGCGCGGCTTATTTCGAATCAGAAAAGGAACTGAAGACATGAGCAAGCAACGTCCCGTGATCGCGGTGCTGGTCGGCAGCCTGCGCAAGGGTTCACTCAACAAGCAACTGGCGCGTGCGTTGGAGAAGATCGCCGGCGACCGTGCGGAGTTTCGCCGCATCCGCATCGACGACCAGCCGCTCTACAACCAGGATTTCGACGGCGACTACCCGTCGGTTTGCAAGCGGTTGAAGGACGATATCAACGCCTGCGAGGGCGTACTTTTCGTGACCCCGGAATACAACCGTTCGGTTCCGGGCGTGCTGAAGAACGCCATCGACATCGCCTCGCGGCCGTACGGTTACAGCGCGTTTTCCGGCAAGCCGGGCGCGGTGATCGGCACGTCGGCTGGCGCCATGTCGACCGCGCTGGCGCAACAGCATCTGCGCAATATCTGCGTGTTCCTGGACATTCCATTGCTGCAGCAACCGGAAGCATTCGTCCGTTACACCGAAGGCTTGTTCGCGGACGACGGCAGCGTCACCGACGAAAGCGTCGCAAAGTTCCTTGGCAACTTCGTGGAGAAATACCTGGCATGGGTCAAGCGGTTCATCGCTTAGGCAGCGCGGCCGCGTACTCACCGATTCCGGGTTCCGTTCCCGCTGCGCGTGAGCGGCCCCGGAATGACGAGGTGCATTGATTCGATCCGATCCGTGCTCCCGCGTCTTTTGTCGTCATTCCGGACGCGCGCAGCGCGATCCGGAATCGGTTCTGCGCTCAACGTCCGACTGCGGCATCGCTTTCCGCGTCGGAGCCGTGGCGGTGGCGGTGGCGCTGCGGTATCAGCGTGAACAGCCCGCCCAGGATCACGAACAGCGGCCACCAGGTGCCCCAGTCGAGCTGGAACAGGAACAGCACGCCTACCAGCACCACGCCCGCGGCGGAAAGCATTGAGTACATCGCTTCGGCATCGACTTTGCCGACGGCGCGATAGCGTTCATAGGCGTGGGTCAGCGGTGCGAAGGCTGCCAGCAGGATGATCACCGCCCACCAGTTGCCGTGGTCGAGGAACGCAAGGGTGTAGCCGAGGTTGTTGGCGAGGAACAGTACGCCGATCGCGATGATTGCGATGGCCGGGAAAATACGCCACTGGCGCGATGGCGAATGGGCGGGTTCGGTCACGTGTCACCTCCGTCGCAATGACGGCTCCACTCTAGGCCACGCGCGTCCGGACCGCCAGTGACAGCTGTCAGCTGCAGCACCGAAACATGCGGCGATCGCACGGCTTTGCTAACATTCGCAGTCTTTTCTCCAGTCGCCGCCGCCATGCTCGAAACCAACCCGATCCGTGCCCGCATCGCGGACCTGCGCGAACGCGTCGAATCGCTTAGGGGGTATCTTTGACTACCCGGCCAAGCGCGAACGTCTCGAAGAAGTAACCCGCGAACTGGAAAACCCGAACGTCTGGGACGATCCGCAGCGCGCGCAGGATCTGGGTCGCGAGCGGGCGCGCCTCGCCGACTTCGTGGAAGGCTTGGACGGCATCAGCCACGGGCTCGACGACGCCGGTGAATTGCTGGAGCTGTCCGCCGACGAAGGCGACGATGCCTCCGTAGAATCCGTCGCGCATGACGTGGATGGATTGGAAACCCACATTGGCAAGCTGGAATTCCAGCGCATGTTCGCGGGCGAGATGGACCCGTCCAACGCGTTCGTGGACATCCAGGCCGGCGCCGGCGGCACCGAAGCGCAGGACTGGGCCGAGATGTTGCTGCGCATGTACCTGCGCTGGGCCGAGGATCGCGGCTGGCAAACCGAATTGCTGGAAGCCAGCGACGGCGAAGTCGCGGGCATCAAGTCGGCGACTTTCCGCGTGGCCGGCGACTACGCCTACGGCTGGTTGAAAACCGAAATCGGCGTGCACCGCCTGGTGCGGAAATCGCCGTTCGATTCCGACAATCGCCGCCACACCTCGTTCGCATCCGTGTTCGTGTCGCCGGAAGTCGATGACGACATCGACATCGAAATCAATCCCGCGGATCTGAAGACCGACGTCTATCGTTCGTCCGGCGCCGGCGGCCAGCACGTCAACAAGACCGAGTCCGCGGTGCGCATCACGCACATGCCGTCCGGAATCGTGGTGGCGTGCCAGACCGAACGCTCGCAGCACGCCAATCGCGACCGCGCGATGAAGATGCTGCGCGCCAAGTTGTACGAAGCCGAAATGCAGAGACGCAATGCCGAGAAGGCGGCGGTGGAGGCCACCAAGTCCGACGTTGGCTGGGGCAGTCAGATTCGCAACTACGTGCTCGATCAGTCGCGCATCAAGGATCTTCGCACCGGCGTCGAACGCACCGATACCCAGCGCGTGCTGGATGGCGACCTCGATGAATTCATCGAGGCCAGTTTGAAGATGGGATTGGAGGCCGGCGCCAAGCGCGCCGATGCCCAGGGATAAAAGAAATGCCAGAAGCCATCGATCCATCACAGACGACCACGGTCGACGAAAACAAGTTGATCGCCGAGCGCCGCGAGAAGCTGCACGCGCTGCGCGGGCAGGGCATTGCTTTCCCCAATGACTTCCGGCCGGACGCATGTGCAGGCGATCTGCAACATGAGACCGACGGCGTCGAAGCCGGAGCCTTGGCCGTACAAGTTCGCCACGTGAAAGTGGCGGGCCGCCTGCTCGGCAAGCGCGTGATGGGCAAGGCCAGCTTCGCGCGCTTGCAGGATCGCACTGGATCGATCCAGTTGTTCCTGCAGAAGGACGCGCTGGGCGAAACCTACGATGCCTTCAAGGGCTGGGACGTCGGCGACATCGTGGGTGCCGAAGGCATCTTGATGCGCACCAAGACCGGTGAACTCTCGATCAAGGTCGATGCGCTGCGTCTGCTCACCAAGTCATTGCGCCCGCTGCCGGACAAGTGGCACGGACTCGCCGATGTCGAACAGCGTTATCGCCAACGTTATGTCGACCTGATCGTGACCCCGCAAGCGCGTGATGCCTTCCAGAAGCGCTCGGCGATCATCGGTTTCATCCGTCAATGGCTGGAAGCCGAGCCGCGACGCTTCATGGAAGTGGAAACGCCGATGATGCACGTGATCCCGGGCGGCGCGACCGCGCGTCCATTCGTGACCCACCACAATGCACTCGATATCGACCTGTATCTGCGCGTGGCACCCGAGTTGTATCTGAAGCGGCTCGTGGTCGGCGGCTTCGAGCGCGTCTACGAGATCAACCGCAACTTCCGCAACGAGGGCGTATCCACGCGGCACAACCCCGAGTTCACGATGCTGGAGCTGTACCAGGCCTACGCGACGTACAACGAGATCATGGACATCACCGAATCCATGATCCGCGAAGCCGCCAAGGCCGTGATCGGCACCACCGCCCTGCAATGGGAAGGGCAGGCCATCGACGTCGGCAAGCCGTTTCGGCGTTGGTCGCTCGCGGACGCGGTACGCGAACACAACCCGGAAATCGC
>JAICIW010000016.1 GCA_025928735.1 Rhodanobacteraceae bacterium
CCCCGGCATAGATCAACCCGAACTTCGAGACATCCAGCGGGTGCGACAGGATGTCGGACGACATGTCCGCGATCAGCGGCACGTCGGCGACGTCGGGAATGTCGTGCATTTCGACGCCGTGGATGGTTTCGTTGGTGGTGATGTGCACGTAGGCCGAGCGCGGATCGAGATCCCAACTCGCGCGATCCGGGATGGACCGGTAGCCATCCGCTTTCGAACTCGCCGCCACATGCGGCGCCGCATACAGCGCGGCTTCGCTGGCGGCCTTCTCGCCCCAATGGCCGTTGACGACGTAATCGGCGCGCTGGCCATCTTCCGCGATATTCATCGGGATTTGCGCGAAGTGCTGGGTGGCGCCGCCCTGCAGGAACAGCACCTTGTAGTTCGACGGGATACCGAGCAGATCGCGCAGGTCGGCTTCGACGCGCGCCGTCATGTCCATGAATGCCTTGCCGCGATGGCTGATTTCCATCACGGAGGCGTGCGCGCCGTCCCATTCCAGCAGTTCCGCCTGGGCGCGCTTCAACACGTCTTCCGGCAATGCGGCCGGACCGGCACTGAAATTCCATGCTCGCGACATTCGACTCACCTGAGGGGGTTGGAACGGGTTTCGCGTTACCACCTGAAATACAGGAACAGCGCGATGATCACGGCCAGCAAGGCCGCCGCTGCGATCAGCCACCAGATTTCGGTGGGCGCGGACGCCGGCGGCGCGGACGGCGCTTCGGCAACCGCCACCGGCGGTGGCGGCAGCGACGCGAGGTGTGCGGCGTATTGCAGCCCCGGCGCTTCCACCACGAGGCGATGTTCGCCCAGCACGATCTGATCGCCCGGCGACAGTCGCACGCGATTGCAGCGCCAGCCATTGATGCGCGGCGCGGCACTGTCGGATTCGAAGATCAATTCCTCGGCATACTGTGCGATACGGCACCCGTACGCCAGTTCGCCGAAGTAGCGGCTGCCGGCGCCAAGACGCAGATCCCGCCCCACCGCGAGCGCCTGGCCCGATGCGGCACCCGACACGATGCGCAGGACGGCTTGGCCGGCCGATGTCGTCTTGGCGTCTGCGCGATCCGTCTGCGGCGGCGCGACATCGCTCGTCACCAGGAACTTGTTGGCGCCCAATGTCACGGTATCGCCGTGGTGCAGCAGCGCCTGCTCGCGCACCGCGCGCGCGTTCACATACACCCGCTGACAGCCACGCAGCACCGCCAACACCAGTCCGCGCGCATCGGCCGTGATGGTTGCATGGTGCGGATCGACGCCCATGCCGATCGGCACGATGTCGTTGTCCGGGGCGCTGCCGATGCACACCGGGCCATTTCCGCAGGAAACGGGGTCACGGGCTGGATGGACGCAAACGACGCGCATGGCATGGCGTGCCTTGCTGAAAGCGCGCCAATGTAGCATGACGCAGCGCACCAACGAGGCGCAGCTTATGCCGATTGCCGATGTCTGCCGACGCGATTTTGCAGGGCGAGACGGCGCCGAATTCGACCCACGCTTTCGCCAAGCGCCACTTCGTGGCAAAATGTGCCGTTCCCCTTCACGCGCACAGCGCAGCCCATGGCCAAAGACGACGTCATCGAAATGGAAGGTACGGTGCAGGAAACCCTGCCCAATACCGTGTTCCGCGTGCAACTGGAAAACGGGCACGTCGTGACTGCTCACATTTCGGGCCGCATGCGCAAGCACTACATTCGCATCCTCACCGGCGACAAGGTCAAGGTGGAAATGACGCCTTACGACCTGACCAAGGGACGCATCACCTACCGCATGCGTTGATGCCGGTTTGTCCCGTTCACAAGCAAGAAAACGGCGGCCACTGGCCGCCGTTTTCTTTGATGCACCCTGGAAGTCGCACCCCTACTCGACGACCGCGGGGAGTTTCTCCGCCGACGCAGTGTCGACCGTCAATTCTCCGTCGCTTACGTCCAGGCTGACCTTGCCGCCGTCCGCGAGCTTGCCGAACAGCAGTTCGTCGGCGATTGCGCGCTTGACCTTGTCCTGGATCAACCGTGCCATCGGGCGCGCGCCCATCTGCGTATCGAAGCCGTGTTCGGCCAGCCAGCGACGAGCGTCGGCAGTGACGTTCAAACTGACGCGCTTCTCCTGCAACTGCGCTTCCAGTTCGATCAGGAACTTGTCGACCACGCGCAGGATGTGTTCGAAATCCAGCGCCTTGAACTGCACCACCGCATCCAGGCGATTGCGGAACTCCGGTGTGAAGATGCGGCGGATCACTTCCATCGCATCGCTGGAGTGTTCCTGTTCCAGGAATCCGATGCTGCGCCGTGCCGCCTGCCGCGCGCCCGCATTGGTGGTCATCACCAGAATCACGTTGCGGAAATTTGCCTCGCGACCGTTGGTGTCGGTGAGCACGCCGTGGTCCATCACCTGCAGCAGGATGTTGAACAGATCCGGGTGCGCCTTCTCGATCTCGTCCAGCAGCAGCACGCAATGCGGGTGCTTCACGACCGATTCGGTCAGCAGGCCGCCCTGGTCGAATCCGACGTAGCCCGGAGGCGCACCGATCAGGCGCGACACCGAATGCGGCTCCATGTATTCGGACATGTCGAAACGCACCAGTTCGATGCCGAGTTGCAGCGCAAGCTGGCGCGTGACCTCGGTCTTGCCGACGCCGGTCGGGCCCGCGAACAGGAAATTGCCTATCGGCTTGTTGGCATCGCCCAATCCGGAACGCGCCATCTTGATCGCGGACGCGAGCGTGTCGATGGCCTGGTCCTGACCGAAGATCACCATCTTGAGGTTGCGGTCGAGGTTGCGCAGCACGTCGCGGTCGGAAGCCGACACCTGCTTTTGCGGGATGCGCGCCATTCGCGCGACGATGTATTCCACCTCGCCCACATCGACCTTGCCCGTGCGCTTGTCCTCGGGCAGCAGGCGCTGATGCGCGCCGGCCTCGTCGATCACGTCGATGGCCTTGTCGGGCAGCAGCCGGTCGGGAATGTGTTTCACTGACAAGTCCACGGCAGCCTGCAAGGCCTCGTCACTGTAGGTGACGCTGTGGTGTTCTTCGAAGCGCGACTTCAGCCCCTTGAGGATTTCCACGCTGTCGGCCACGGTTGGTTCGACCACGTCGATTTTCTGGAAGCGCCGCGCCAACGCGCGATCCTTCTCGAACACACCGCGAAATTCCTGGAACGTGGTCGAGCCGATGCAGCGCAGCTCGCCCGATGCCAACACCGGCTTGATCAGGTTGGACGCGTCCATGGTGCCGCCCGACGCCGAACCGGCACCGATGATGGTGTGGATTTCGTCGACGAACAGGATCGCCTTCGGATCCTTCTTGAGTTGCGCGATCACGGCTTTCAGGCGCTTCTCGAAATCGCCGCGGTACTTGGTGCCGGCGACCAGCGCGCCCAGATCCAGCGCCCAGATCGTCGCGTCCTCCAGCACTTCGGGCACCTTGCCTTCGACGATGCGGCGCGCCAAACCCTCCGCGAGCGCGGTCTTGCCCACGCCGGATTCGCCGACGTACAGCGGGTTGTTCTTGCGCCGGCGACACAGTACCTGGATCGTGCGCTCGACCTCCTCTTCACGGCCGATCAGCGGGTCGATCTTGCCCTCGACGGCGCGCTCGTTGAGATTGGTCGCGTATTCGACCAGCGCGTTGTCCTTGTCCTTGCCTTCAGGCTCGGCTTCCGTACCAGCATCGCCGGCCGCGGGCGCGGTATCGGATTCATGGCCGATCTTGGCAATGCCGTGCGAGACGTAATTGACGACGTCCAGCCGTTCGACTTCCTGCTGGTGCAGGAAGTACACGGCGTGTGAATCCTTCTCGCCGAAAATCGCGACGAGGACATTCGCGCCGGTCACTTCCTTCCGGCCCGAGGATTGCACGTGGTACACGGCGCGCTGCAGCACGCGCTGGAAACCCAGCGTGGGTTGCGTGTCGCGCTCGTCGCCCGAGGGCAGCACCGGCACGGTTTCGGTGATGATCGAGCGAAGGTCTTTCGCGAGTTTTTCGATGTCGGCGCCGCAGCCGCGCAGGACGGCCGCCGCCGTGGGGTTGGCCAGCAGCGCAAGCAGCAGGTGCTCCACGGTCATGAACTCGTGGCGCTGCTCGCGGGCCTCCTTGTAGCACTGGCCGATGGTGTATTCGAGGTCCTTGCTGAACATTGCCTGGGGTCTCCGGGATCTCTCTTCTCCCCGATATGGGGGCGGTTACAACTTTTCCATCGTGCAAAGCAGCGGGTGCTGGTGCACGCGCGAGAATTCATTTACCTGCGCCACCTTGCTTTCTGCGACTTCGCGGCTGAACACGCCACAAACGCCCTTGCCCCGCGTGTGGACGTGCAACATCACCTGGGTTGCACGTTCGCGCGCCATGTTGAAAAACGTCTCCAGCACCACAACCACGAACTCCATCGGCGTGTAATCGTCGTTCAGCAGCACCACCTGATAAAGCGGCGGTCGTGCCGCTTCCGGTCGGCTGGTTTCGACCACCACGCCATGTTCGCGTTCGGTTTCGTTGTCGGCGGTTTTTCCTGGTGTCATCGATCTTCGGTCCTTCGGCCCGAGTATATGCCTGGCACCGCAGGCAAGCGATGGCAGAACGTCACATCAGATGATGGCAAAATGATGGAATTTCCAGTAGCAGAAATTATGGACGAACCGACAACCGCGCCCGAACGGGAAGCCATCTGGTGCCCCCACGTCACCGTAGCCTGCGTGATCGCCGATGGCGACCGATTCCTGATGGTGGAGGAAGACATCCGGGGCGAGCTGCGCATCAACCAACCCGCCGGACACCTGGAAGATGATGAAACGCTGGCCTCGGCCGCCTGCCGCGAAACGCTGGAGGAAACCGGCTGGGAAGTCGCGCTGGATCATTTCATCGGCGTGCAGCAGTGGCACAGCCCGGTGCACGACCACCACATCGTGCGATTCGCCTTCGCCGGACACCCCGTGAAGCATCATCCCGAACTCCCGCTCGATGCGGGCATCACCCGTGCGCTGTGGATGAGCTACGCCGATGTCGCGGCCCACGCTTCGCGCCTGCGCAGTCCGCTGGTGCTGACCACCATCGAGGACTGGCTGGCCGGCCAGCGCCTGCCGCTCTCGACGCTCCGCTCGCTGCTGCGCCGCCGGGGCGATTGAAGGTGCGTATCACGGTGGGCATGTCGGGCGGCGTCGATTCATCCGTGACCGCCCTGTTGCTGAAGCGCGCCGGTCACGAGGTCTCAGGCTTTTTCATGCTGAACTGGGAAGACGATGGTCCGGAGCCCGGGTGCCACGCCGATGCTGATCGCAGGGACGCCTTGGCGGTGTGCGCGAAGCTGGGCATTCCGTTTCGGAGCGCCAACTTCGCGGCCGAATACCGCGAGCGGGTGTTCGCGCATTTCCTGGACGAATACCGGGCCGGCCGCACGCCCAATCCGGACGTGCTTTGCAACCGGGAGATCAAGTTCGGCACGTTCCTGGCCGCGGCGCGCGCGGACGGCGCTGAGAAAATCGCGACGGGGCACTACGCAAGGAATGAATCCGTCGACGGCCACTGGCGACTGCTGCGCGCGCGCGACCACTCCAAGGACCAGACCTATTTCCTGCACATGCTGGACCAGGATCAACTCGGCGCGGCGCTGTTTCCGCTGGGCGGCCTCCACAAGACCGACGTGCGCAGGATGGCGGACGACACGGGCCTGCCCGTCGCAGCGAAAAAAGACTCGACCGGCATCTGTTTCATCGGCGAGCGTGACTTCCGCGCGTTTCTGTCGACCTATCTGCCGGCCCAGCGGGGCGAACTGCGTCGGCCGGA
Source organism: Rhodanobacteraceae bacterium (assembly GCA_025928735.1). GTDB lineage: Bacteria > Pseudomonadota > Gammaproteobacteria > Xanthomonadales > Rhodanobacteraceae > 66-474. Next base: position 5,783 of record JAICIW010000016.1, read on the forward strand.
TGGGCGCGCGCTGGGGGAGCACCAGGGCGCGATGTTCTACACACCGGGCCAGCGTTCGGGGCTCCGCATCGGCGGCCGTACCGGTGGCAGCGGCGAGCCCTGGTACGTGGTCGGCAAAGATGTCGCGGCCAACGTGGTCTACGTCGACCAAGGCCACGAAAGTCCGTGGCTCCAATCGCGTGAGCTCAGCGCCGCCGGCACCCATTGGATTGCGGGCGATCCACCCGCCGCGTCGTTCGACTGCGCCGCGATGACACGCTACCGCCAACCGCCGCAGGCGTGCCATGTGGAAGTCGAGGGCGCCCGCTGCATCGTGCGTTTCGACGTCACGCAACGCGCAGTGGCCCCCGGTCAATCGGTGGTCTTCTACGCGGGCGAGGAATGTCTGGGCGGTGCCGTGATCGAGCGTACCGACGCGCCGCAGATCGGGGGCGCGACATGAGGGAATCGCGCGTCCTGGCGTTGGCGGGCGTGTTCCAGGCGTTGTCCCTGGTGCGCGATCTCGCGCGGGAAGGCGACTGCGACAGCGAAGCCCTGGAAGCCAGCCTTGCCAGCGTGTTCAAGCTGGAATCGGACAGCGCATCCGATGTGTTCGGCGGCAATCAAGGCGTGCGCCGCGGTCTGCGCGTGCTGGTGGAACAGGTCGAAGGCAACGATCGCGATCTGCCGCTGTTCCACATGCTGATCAACGTGATGAAGCTGGAACGCAGCCTGGCCCGTCATCCGATGCTCAACCAGCGACTCGGCGAAGGCTTGGTGGGCATGCAGCGTCAATTGCAGCACTTCCCCGTCACCCACCCCACCATCCTCGCGCGTCTCGCCGATCTCTATTGCACCAACCTGTCCGGCCTGAAACCCCGCATCACCGTCGTTGGCAATCCGTTGTACCTGCAGCAACCAGCGAAGGCGCAACAAGTCCGCGCGCTGCTGCTTGCGGCGGTTCGAGCGGCGGTGTTGTGGCGTCAACTCGGCGGCCGGCGCCGGCACCTGCTGCTGCGCTCCAAGCGCGAGGTGATGATCGCGCGCGGGATGCTGACGGGCGTTGCGCTACGCGGGTGATGGTCCGGGCCACGGAGCAATCGTCGCATTGATAGGTTGGGCTGACGCCAGTTTCATCGGCGGAAGCCCAACGTTGTCGTGCATCTTGTTGGGCTTCTCCCGACAGAGCCGGGATCAGCCCAACCTACGGGAAAAGCTCATGTATGCCCGCGCGCGCGAAACACCCGTTCGCGCAGCAGTTCCTCGTTATGGGTCTGCTCGTAAGGCGTAAGCAGGTCGTAACGGGTGACGATGCCGAGAAGCTGATGGGTATCGCGGCTGACCACCGGGATGCGGTCACGCTTTTCGACTGCCATGCGAATCGCGATGCTCTGGCAGCTTTCCTCCGGAAATGCCACCACCGGATCGCCGCTCATCAGGTCGGATAATTGCGCCGCGCCGGAGCCGTCGTTTTCCAGCCACTCGCGCAAACGCGCGCGATCGGCGATGCCGAGCAAGGTGCCTTCCGCATCCACCACCGGATAGGCACGATGCCTTTGTTCGGTTCCGAAATACTGCTCGTCCAGCGTCCTCACCGTCATGTCCGCGGGCGCCGTGATGACCTCGCGCGTCATTACCTCTTTCACGGTCATGTACTCGAGCCGATTGAGCGTGTACGGACGAAAGATGTTCAAGCCGCGGCGCGCGATCTTCTCGGTGAGGATGGAACGCTTCATCAGGAACACACTCGCGCCGTAGGCTGTGGTGCAGGTGATCAGGAGCGCCGGCAGCATGCTCGCGTTGCCGGTCAGTTCCAGCGCGAACAGGATCGATGTGAACGGCATCCGCATCACGGCGGCCAGCATTGCGCCCATGCCGAGCAATGGCCACAGCAGCGGGTACGGGCCGGGGAAGATCATGGCTTCCAGCCCGCCCAGCCCCGCGCCCAGCGCCAGCAAGGGCGCCAGCGTGCCACCCGAGGTGCCCGAACTCAGGTACACGATCCAGATCAGCGCCTTGACGATCATGAAGATGACGATCGCAGTGCCGACGATCTTGCCCGTCAACAGTTGATAGATGATGTCGTAGCCAACGCCCAGCGTCTGCGGATCGATCACGCCGCCGATGCCGACCACCAGAGCACCGATGGCCGGCCACCACATCCAGTGGATCGGCAGCTTGCGGTAACCATCCTCGACCTTGTAGACGAGGAACGTCACCGCCGTCGCCAGCAGCCCGGCCATCAAACCGCTGACCGCGGCCATGCCGAATTCCGCAATGTCGAGATGGAACTGGATCGCGATCGGAAACAGCGGCCCGTGTCCGATCAGGAACGGCCGCAACACCGCAGCGACAAAACACGCGACCGCAACCGGAATGGTGCTGCGCGGACGCATCTCGAACAACAGCATCTCGACGCCCACCAGTGTCGCCGCGATCGGCGTCGCGAAGGTCGCAGACATGCCGGCGCAGGCACCGGCCACCAGTAATGTGCGCCGTTCGATCGAAGTCAGCGAAAACACTTGCCCGATCAGCGAACCGACCGCGCCGCCGGTCATGATGATCGGGCCTTCGGCACCGAACGGGCCGCCGGTGCCGATCGCGATCGCCGACGAGATCGGTTTCAGGATTGCGACCTTGGCCATCATCTTGCTGCGACGGAACAGGATGGCTTCCAGTGCCTCCGGAATGCCGTGGCCGCGGATGCGCTCGGTGCCGTAGCGCGCCATGAAACCTATTATCAAGCCACCGACCACCGGCGCCAGGATGATCACCCACCACGGCGCATGCAGCGCGGCCGGCTGGACGAAATCGAAGTTCCACTGCCCGGCGAAAGCAATATGCGTCACCAGCCCGATCAGCCGGTACAGGATCCACGCGATGACAGCCGCCGCCCCGCCGATGAACAGGGCGATGAAGGAGAGCTTGATGATGCTGATGCTGGGCCGGAAGTCACCTTCGTAGAGCGTGTCGCGCTTCCACTTCTCGTAGATGCGCAGGAACAGGCGGATAGGTGAAGTCATCGGTCCTGCTTGCCCCATGTCTACGCCAACCCGGCAGCGCGGTCCCGACAGGCGCTGCGCGCGGGTTCGGGCGTCCGGAACATCAGGCGTGCGACTGTAGCAGCACGCCCCGCCATCGTCGCCGATGGGCCTGCCACCGGCAACAAAACGGCGTTTGCGCGATAATAGGCGGTCCATTCGATGCCATCCCGCGCAATCCACGCTCGCACGCGCGGCAACAAGGAGAACACCATGCAAGACTCGTTCGGGATTCGCGACACCCTCAGCGTTGGCGGCAAGTCTTACCAGATCGCCAATTTCGCGAAGCTGGGCAAGCAGTACGACGTCAAGCGCCTGCCCTACTCGATGAAGGTCCTGCTGGAAAACCTGCTGCGCAACGAGGACGGTATTGAAGTCACCAAGGCCCAGATCGAAGCGGTGTTGAACTGGGACCCGAAGGCCGAGCCTTCCACCGAAATCTCCTTCCTGCCGGCGCGCGTGGTGCTGCAGGATTTCACCGGCGTGCCGTGCGTGGTGGATCTCGCCGCGATGCGTGACGCGATGGTGAGCCTGGGCGGCGATCCCAAGAAGATCAATCCGCTCTCGCCCGCGGAACTGGTGATCGACCACTCCGTGCAGGTGGACGTGTTCGGCGAAGCCGACGCGCTGGCCCGCAACGCCGAGATCGAATTCCAGCGCAACCACGAACGCTACGCGTTCCTGCGCTGGGGCCAGAAGGCACTGGACGATTTCAAGGTGGTGCCGCCCGCGACCGGCATCGTGCATCAGGTGAACCTCGAATACCTTTCGCGCGTGGTGATGACGCGCGACATCGAAGGCAAAACCTGGGCGTTTCCCGACACGCTGTTCGGCACCGACTCGCACACCACCATGGTCAACGGCCTCGGCGTATTGGGCTGGGGCGTGGGCGGCATCGAAGCCGAGGCCGCGATGCTGGGCCAGCCATCCTCGATGCTGATTCCGCAGGTGGTCGGTTTCCGTTTCACCGGCAAGCTGCCGGAAGGCGCGACCGCGACCGACCTGGTACTGACCGTCACCCAGATGTTGCGCAAGCACGGCGTGGTCGGCAAGTTCGTGGAGTTCTTCGGCCCCGGCCTGCAACACCTGCCGCTGGCCGACCGCGCCACACTCGGCAACATGTCGCCCGAATACGGCGCGACCTGCGCGATCTGCCCGATCGACAAGGAATCGCTCAACTACCTGCGCCTGTCCGGCCGCGATCCGAAGCACATCGAACTGATCGAGACCTACGCCAAGGCGCAGGGCATGTGGCACGACGAGAGCACGCCGCCGGCGGAATTCAGCACAGTGGTCGAACTGGATCTCGCTGACGTCAAGCCGTCGCTGGCTGGTCCCAAGCGCCCGCAGGATCGCGTGCTGCTCACCGACATGCGCAAGAGCTATCGCGCCGCGATGGACGCGCTCAATTCCGGCAAGACCGACACCCGATGGGACAAGCAGAAGGAACGCTTTTTGAACGAAGGCGGCAGCACCGCCGTCGGCCGCGCGGAAAGCCAGAACGAGCTTTCGCCCGATGTGTGCCCGCACTTGGACCATTGCGAGTTGGAAGACGGCTCGGTGGTGATCGCGGCGATCACGTCCTGCACCAACACCTCGAATCCGGCGGTGATGATCGGCGCCGGCCTGCTGGCGCGCAAGGCGGCCGAGCGCGGCCTGAAGCCGAAGCCGTGGGTCAAGACCTCGCTGGCGCCCGGCTCCAAGGTCGTCACGGATTACCTCGAAGCCACGGGCCTGATGAAGGACCTGCAGAAGCTCGGCTTTTATCTGGTGGGCTATGGCTGCACCACTTGCATCGGCAACTCAGGCCCGCTGCCCGAAGACGTCAGCAAACGCGTCACCGACAATGATTTCGCGGTCGCGGCGGTGTTGTCAGGCAACCGCAACTTCGAAGGCCGCATCCATTCCGAAGTGAAGATGAATTATCTCGCCTCGCCGCCGCTGGTGGTGGCGTTCGCGATCGCCGGCACCATCGACATCGACTTGTCGAAGCAGCCGCTGGGCAAGGACAAGGACGGCAAGGATGTTTTCCTGAAGGACATCTGGCCCAGCAACAAGGAAATCGCCGATCTGGTCGCGCACTCCGTCAATGCCGGCATGTTCTCCAAAAATTATGCCAACGTCTTCCAGGGCAGCCGCGAATGGAACGCGGTGGAAGTGCCCGAGGGCGACCAGTACGCGTGGGACGAGAAATCCACCTACATCAAGAATCCGCCCTACTTCGAAGGCATGGCGATGGAGCTGCCGAAGCACCAGGACGTCAGCGGCGCTTATTGCATCGGCCTGTTCGGCGATTCCATCACCACCGACCACATCTCGCCCGCCGGCGCGATCAAGAAGGATTCGCCCGCCGGCAAGTACCTGATGGCGCGCGGCGTGGAGCCGAAGGATTTCAACTCGTACGGTTCGCGGCGCGGCAACGACGACGTGATGGTGCGCGGCACCTTCGCCAACATCCGCATCAAGAATCGATTGCTGGATGGCGTCGAGGGCGGCTTCACGATGCACCTGCCGAGCGGCGAGCAGATGTCGATCTACGACGCCGCGATGAAGTACAAGTCCGCAAAGACACCGCTGATCGTGATTGCGGGCAAGGAATACGGCACCGGCTCATCGCGCGACTGGGCGGCCAAGGGCACGCTGCTGCTCGGCATCGAAGCCGTGATCGCCGAAAGTTTCGAGCGCATCCACCGCTCCAACCTGGTCGGCATGGGCGTGCTGCCGCTGCAGTTCAAGGAAGGCGAAAACGCGCCGTCACTCGGCTTGACCGGCAAGGAAACCTTCGCGATCACCGGGCTCGACGGTGGCGACGCCAAGTGGGCGCACGTGACCGCAACGGCGAAAGACGGCAAGAAAACCGAATTCGACGTGCACGTGATGCTGCTGACGCCCAAGGAACGCGACTTCTACAAGCACGGCGGCATCCTGCAATACGTGCTGCGCGACCTGGCGAAGAAGGGTGAGGCAGCGCGCTAAGCCGATGCCTTGAATGGCATCGGCTGCGCGGCCGAACGCCCGAGGCAAGGATGCCGAGGCCCGGGTTGCTTGGCGAGCGCACGATGCGCGAGCTTGGCAACCGTTACGTGGGTAGGGATCAAGCCGAAGCGAATCCTTCTCCTCCGAGGAGGCGCCCTTCTCCTGAGGGGAGAAGGAAACAGCACTAGCGACATTGTCCTATCTGGACCATGTAGCGCTATAGCAGCGCCACTCGCCGCTTTCGCGCCGCCAAGCGGTGCTCATCGTGTAGATGGCCGATTGGTCGGGCAGCAGGTCACCCGGCTTGCCGCCCGTCAGCACCAGGTTGAACTTCGCAACAATGCGGTCGCCCTTGTGCTCGAACGAAACCGGCCCGACCAGCAGGCCGGTTTTGTCGCCGCGCAAGGCACGCACCGCCAGCAGCCGACGCAGGCCGCGATAATCCAGCGCGCCCTCGTTGCCGGTGAAGTCATCACTCACGACATCCAGCACGCCACGCGTGTCGTTGGCGCGCGCGGCCACGGCCGCCGCATCGATCGCCTTGCGAACCTGCTGCTCGGCAGGCGCGCGGTGACAGCCCGCGAACGCCCATACCAGCAGCACCAGCGCCGTCGCATGCGTGACGTGACGCATACGTGCACGGAACGGCCAAGCGGGACTTGCGATGGTGTTCACGCGAATTTCCCCGTGTCGAAAATGTGGCAACGCAGCTTGCCGCTTTTACCCGTATCGTGTCCAATGCAATCAGTTCGCGCAACCCCGCGAAACCGCACAGGAGGGAACACATGGCCGATCCGCGTCCCTGGCTGGCCCACTACCCGCCCGGCGTGCCTGCCGAAATCGATGCCGGCGCGCATCCCTCGATCGTCGCGATGTTCGAAGTGGCTTGCACCCGCCATCCGCGGCGTCCGGCTTATTCGAGTTTCGGCGTCACTCTGACCTGGGCCGAACTGGATCGGCAGAGCGCGCGCTTCGCGGCCTTCCTTGCGAACGAATGGAAGCTCGGCAAGGGTGACCGCCTCGCGATCATGCTGCCCAACGTGTTGCAGTATCCCATCGCGTTGTTCGGTGCATTGCGCGCCGGGCTCATGGTGGTCAACGTCAATCCGCTCTACACGGCCCGCGAACTGCAACACCAACTCGAAGATTCCGGCGCGACCAGCATCGTGGTGCTGGAGAACTTCGCCGCGACGCTGCAGCAGGCGATCGGCAAGACGCACATCGAGCACGTCATCGTCACCTCGATCGGCGATCAGCTCGGTTTCCCGAAAGGGCCGCTGATCAGTTTCGCGGTGAAACACGTCAAGAAGATGGTGCCGCACTGGTCGCTGCCGGACCATCTCCGGTTTGGCGACGTGCTGCGCCGGGGCGCCAACATGCAGGTGCCGACGGTGCAACTCGGCCACGATGACATCGCGTTCCTGCAATACACCGGCGGCACCACCGGCGTCGCCAAGGGCGCGATGCTGACCCACGGCAACATGGTCGCGAACACGCTGCAGCTTGCCGCGTGGGTGGGCGACCTGTTCACGCAAGGCGAAGAACAGATCATCACCGCGCTGCCGCTGTATCACATCTTCTCGCTGACGGTGAATGCGATCCTGATGGTGTATTTCGGCGGCGAGAACGTGCTGATCACCAATCCCCGCGACATTCCGGCCTTCGTGAAGACGCTGAAGAAGTCGCGCTGGAGTGCTATCACCGGCGTCAACACGCTCTATAACGCCCTCCTCAATCATCCGGATTTCGGTTCGGTCGATTGCTCGCGGGTGAAGTTCGCATTGGCCGGCGGCATGGCGGTGCAACGCGCGGTGGCCGAGCGCTGGAAGAAGGCTACCGGCATACCGCTGATCGAAGGCTATGGCCTGACTGAAACCTCGCCTGTCGTGACGGCCAACCCGCTGGACATCAAGGATTACACCGGTTCGATCGGCATGCCGCTGCCTTCGACCGATGTCGCGCTGCGCGACGATGACGATCGCGATGCCGCAGTCGGCCAGCCCGGCGAACTCTGCGTGCGCGGGCCGCAGGTGATGAAGGGCTACTGGACCCGCCCCGAGGAAACGGCCAAGGTGATGGACGCCGATGGCTGGCTGCGCACCGGCGACATCGCGCGAATCGACGAAAAAGGTCTTCTCTACATCGTCGACCGCAAGAAGGACATGATCCTGGTCTCCGGTTTCAACGTGTATCCAAACGAGATCGAAGACGTGGTCGCGCACCATCCTGGCGTGCTGGAAGTGGCCGCGATCGGGGTGCCCGACGAACATTCGGGCGAGGTGGTGAAACTGTTCGTGGTGAAGAAGGATCCCGCACTCACCGAAGCGGCATTGAAGCAGTATTGCCACGACGAACTGACCGGTTACAAGCGTCCCAAGTACATCGAGTTCCGCAAGGAATTGCCCAAGAGCAACGTGGGCAAGATCCTGCGGCGCGAGTTGCGCGACGAGGAAAAGAAGCGGGAGCCGAAACGCGCCTGAAGGGCATCGTTGCGGGACACGGTCGATCGCATCGCATCGATGGCTGGAGGCCGAGGCTGAATCGTCGCCCAATTTTCGATGAACGGTCCACGACCGACGATGCTGCGCACGTCAACAACAGGTGCGGGATCGCGTTCAAAGTGTCGGGGCCAGCTTCGGCCCATTCGGAGAACTCATCGTGAAACATATCGCGACAACGTTGCTCGTTGCAGGTCTGATGGCCTCGCCCATGCTGGCGCTGCCGCCAACCGCCCAAGCCGCTGTCAATATCGGCATCGGCATTTCCGTTGGCATTCCGCCGCCGGCGTTGCCCGTCTATGCGCAGCCCGTCGTGCCGGGTCCGGGCTACATCTGGACACCGGGTTACTGGGCCTGGGATCCCTCGTACAACGATTACTACTGGGTGCCCGGCACTTGGGTGATGCCGCCCCAGGTCGGGCTGTTGTGGACACCGGGCTGGTGGGGCTGGTCGGAAGGCTATTACCGCTGGCATGCCGGCTACTGGGGCACGCACGTCGGATTCTATGGCGGTGTCAATTACGGCTACGGCTATTTCGGCTCCGGTTACGCGGGCGGCCGTTGGCGCGGCGATCACTTCTATTACAACCGCGCCGTCAGCAATGTGAACGTTACCAACGTCCGCAACGTGTACGTGGACAGGACCGTCATCAACAACGTGCATGTGAACCGGACCAGCTACAACGGCGGACGCGGTGGCCTCAGCGCGCGACCGACGGCCACGCAGCGTTCATACGCCAATCAGCACCGCGTGTCGCCGACGCAGTTCCA
>JAICIW010000417.1 GCA_025928735.1 Rhodanobacteraceae bacterium
GGTGCCGCGCAGCTTCGTGACGCGCATGCGCCGGGGCGACCCGCATGATCCCCTGCTGCTGCAGGTGCTTCCGCAACTGGCCGAGCTGGACGAGGCGCCCGGTTTCAGCGACGACGCGGTGGGCGATCTCGATGCCATCGCTGCGCACGGCGTGCTGCACAAATACGAAGGGCGGGCGCTGCTGATCGCGGCGGGTTCCTGCGCGGTCAACTGCCGCTATTGCTTCCGGCGGCATTTCCCCTATGCGGAGGAATTGGCCGCCGCCCATGCGTGGCGTGAAGCCATCGATTGCCTGGCGAACGACTCCTCGATCCGCGAGGTGATCCTGTCCGGCGGCGACCCGCTGGTGCTCTCGACACAAAAATTGACAGAGCTCACGAATGCGCTGCACGACCTGCCCCACGTGATCCGCCTGCGCATCCACTCGCGCCTGCCGGTTGTTTTGCCCCAGCGCATCGACGGTGCGTTTGGCGCATGGCTCTCCGCGCTGCCCCTGCAGCGCGTCGTGGTGCTGCATGCCAACCATCCGAATGAGCTGGACGCGAGCGTTGGCGCGGCCTGCGTGCGATTGCGCGAAGCCGGCGCGACCCTGCTCAACCAGTCGGTACTGCTGCGCGGTGTCAACGACGATGCCAATGCATTGGTCGAGCTTTCCGAGCGCCTGTTCGCGTTTGGCGTGCTGCCCTATTACCTGCACCAGCTCGATCGCGTGCACGGCGCGGCGCATTTCGAAGTCGACGATTCGCGGGCGCGCGAACTGCTGGGCACGTTGCGTGCACGGCTTCCGGGGTATCTTGTGCCGAAACTGGTGCGCGAAGTGTCGGGCGAAACGGGCAAGCGGCCGTTGTGACGCATCCGCTGGCGGAATCGCTGTCGATCGGGTACAAAGCCTGCTTGGCTCGGAAGGGAACCAGACGGGTTCCGGCGGGGATTGGTATCGACACAAGCCGGCGCTGGCGCACAAGCATCGGTCGCCGCTCGCGCGTCCGCACGCAACCGACCGAAGAGAGATCAGCCGAAGGCCGTCCATGTTGTCCGAACCCATCACCAAACTGATCATCGCCGAAGATCAGGCCGAGGACGCCGAGCAGATTATCAGCGTGCTGCGCAACAGCGGCATTGCGTTGCGCCCGCAACGCATTGCGACGGAAGAGGAACTGGCAGCTTCGCTGGAATCGTTCACGCCGGACCTGGTACTGGCCAATCCCGGCTGCAAGGAAATCTCCCTCGCCGCGATCGGCCGCGCGCTGGACGGCACCGGCAAGGACGTCGCGCTGCTGGCGCTCGCCGACAAGCTCACCGATGACGTGATCGCCGCGATCCTGTCGCACGGCAACGTGCGCGGCATCGCGCTGCGCAATCGGCACGACCAGCTGCAGAACGTAGTGCGGCGCGAACTGGATTCACTGAACACCCGCCGCAACGTGCGCCGCCTGGAAGCGAGCCTGCGTGAATCGGAACGCCGCTGCGATTCGCTGCTGGATTCCTCGCGCGACCCCATCGCGTACATCCACGAGGGCACGCACGTCCGCGCCAACAACGCGTATCTCGAAATGTTCGGTTTCGAAAGCTTCGAAGATGTCGAGGGCTTGACCATCCTCGATCTGGTCGCGCCCCAGCACACCGCCGATTTCAAGGATCTGCTGAAGCGACTCGCGCGCGGCGAAAAGCCACCGCCGAAACTGGATCTCACCGCGCGGCGCGCGGATGGCAGTACCTTCGAAGCGGTGATGGAATTCTCGCCAGCAACCTACGAAGGCGAGCCCTGCCAGCAGATCGTGTTCCGGCTACCGGCCACCAACACCGCGACGGAAGA
>JAICIW010000163.1 GCA_025928735.1 Rhodanobacteraceae bacterium
CGCCTGGATCCGGATCACCGCGAGATCGGTGGTCGAATCTGCGCCGATCACCCGGGCCTTGTACGACTTGCCATCGGTGAGCGTGACCTTGACGTCGTCGGCGCCGGCGATCACGTGGTTGTTGGTGAGGATGTAGCCATCCTTCGCGTTCACGATCACGCCGGAACCCAGCGATTGCTGCACCAGTTCGCGCGAAGGCGGCTCGGCCGGCAAGCCGAAGAACTGGCGCATGATCGGATCGCTGAAGAACGGATTCACCGCGACCCGCCGGTGGCTGGTCGAGGAAATGTTCACCACCGCCGGCGACACCTTGGCCAGCATCGGCGCGAGCGACGGGAGCGCCTGCCCGTTCACCGCGACCGGGAGCGTGCCGGCCGCGGCGGGCAGCGCGCAGGCCAGCGCCAAGGCGATGGCGGCGATCAGGGACGACGAACGGCGGGTGCGCGTGACGGGCGACATGGCGGCTCCTTTCAAGGTTCGAACCGGCCCATTATCGGACAAGCGGCAGGCGCGGCGCCTTCGGGTTTTCCGCGCCACCGTGCGCTCCGCGCCCAGCCTGCAATTTTTTTTGCGTTGGCCCCTTTACAGGCGAGACCCGTCAGCGTAGGGTTGACTCCCGCTCGTGATCACAACATCTTGTGTCCTGGGCTGTCGCAGGGCCCAAGGTTTTGGCTTCGAGGCAGCTTCGCGTCGGGGGACAATCATATGGTGATCGGGTGGTTGAGCGGGGCAAGCCCAAGGCGTCGAAGCTCGATGCGGCGCGGCCCTCTCGGTGAAATCGGACCCTTGAAGCGCGGCGCCTGAACGGTGTGGCGCACGGGGGATATTCGTCGGCATCCGGGCATCCAACAAGAACCCGGAAGACACGGAGGCACATGACAAGATGGGTACGGCGCGGGCACAACAGATAGCGCGGGCGGTCACGGAGGTTCCCCTGCAACCGGCATCCCTGGACATCTGGGACAAGAAATATCGCCTGAAGACCAAGCAGGGCGAACCGGTCGATGCGACCGTGGACGACACCTGGTCGCGGGTCGCGCGGGCGTTGGCCGACGTCGAAACTACGCCGGAACTCCGCGAGCACTGGCACGAACGTTTCCTGTGGGCGCTGCGCCACGGGGCGATCCCGGCCGGCCGCATCACCTCCAACGCCGGCGCGCGCGAGCACAAGCCGGCCACGTCCACCATCAACTGCACGGTGTCGGGCACCATTACCGATTCGATGGATGACATCCTCGAAAAGGTCCACGAGGCCGGCCTCACCCTCAAGGCCGGCTGCGGCATCGGTTACGAATTCTCGACCCTGCGTCCGCGCAACGCGTACGTGTCCGGCGCCGGCGCGTACACGTCGGGCCCACTGTCGTTCATGGACATCTACGACAAGATGTGTTTCACGGTGTCCAGTGCCGGCGGCCGCCGCGGCGCGCAGATGGGCACGTTCGACGTCGCGCATCCCGACGTCAAGGAATTCATCCGCGCCAAGCGCGAGGACGGACGGCTGCGCCAGTTCAACCTGTCGCTGCTCGTCACCGACGGCTTCATGCTGGCGGTGGAAACCGACGCCGACTGGCCGCTGGTGTTCCCGGTGCATGTCAAGGAAAAGGACGAAATCGATCTCACGGACGAAACCAAAGTGATATGGCGCGAGTGGCCCAGCCACGACAACTACATCGTGCGCGACGACGGCCTGGTGGCCTGCAAGATCTACGGACACCTGCGCGCGCGGCACCTGTGGGACATGATCATGGTTTCGACGTACGACTACGCCGAGCCCGGCTTCATCCTGATCGACCGCGTCAACGAGATGAACAACAACTGGTGGTGCGAGCACATTCGCGCGACCAACCCTTGCGTGACCGCCGATACCTGGGTGCAAACGTCCGCAGGGCCACGCCAGGTTCGTGATCTTGTAGGCCAAGCCTTCGCCGCACGCGTCGATGGTCAAGACCATGTCACCGGTGCGGAAGGTTTCTTCCGCACCGCCACAAAACCGGTGCTGTCGCTCGCGACTGAAGAAGGCTATCGCCTGCGACTTACCAGCGATCATCGAGTTCGCCGGGTGACGCACCTTACTCGCTGGAGTTTGGAAACCGAATGGTGCACGGCCGGGAGCCTCAATCCTGGTGACAAGGTTTTGCTGAACGACCATCGAGCCAATGCGCAATGGGATGGCGCACTGACCGCGGAACAGGGTTATTTGCTGGGCCTGCTGGTGGGCGATGGCACGCTGAAGCGAGACACGGCGATTCTGTCGGCGTGGCCGCTGGCTGCCGCGGTCAATGAATCAGCCGGCTGCGACGCGCGTGCATTGATGGACGAGGCGTTGCGCTGCGCGGAAACACTGCCTCATCGCTCCGATTTTTCGGGGTGGTCCGAAATTCGCGGGCGTGGCGAGTTCCGCTTGAAATCGGCTGCGCTGCGCGATCTCGCCTTCGGATTGGGTATGGCGCCCGGCGACAAGACCATTACGCCGGCGCTTGAAAAAGCCTCCAGCGAAGCGTATCGCGGATTCCTGCGTGGTTTCTTCGATGCCGACGGTTCGGTGCAGGGCAGTCAGACCAAGGGCGTTTCCGTGCGCCTTGCACAATCCGACCTTCCACGGCTGGAAGCCGTGCAGCGGATGCTGCTGCGCCTCGGCATTCCTTCACGCATCTATCGCGACCGCCGCACCGCTGGCGAGACAATGCTGCCCGACGGCAAGGGCGGCAGCCGCGCTTACGCCATTCAGCCGCAGCACGAGTTGATTATCGCCGGCGAATCTCTGGCACGCTTCCGGGATCTGATCGGCTTTGCCGATAGCGGCAAGGCCGCGCGCCTGAATGTCGCACTCGCGGCTTATCGGCGCGGACTCAACCGTGCACGTTTCGTCGCAACGGTCGCTTCGCTGGAAGCCGACGGCGTTGAAAATGTGTACGACGTGCAGGTGCCAGGGATCAATGCCTTTGACGGCAATGGACTGCATGCGCACAACTGTGGAGAGCAACCTCTTCCGCCGTACGGTTCCTGCCTGCTGGGTTCGGTGAACCTCACGCGTTTCGTGCGCGATCCGTTCGGGCCCAAGGCGCAGTTCGACATGGACGAGTACAAGGAAGTCGTGCGCGTGTTCACCCGCATGCTCGACAACGTGGTCGAGGTGAATGGCCTGCCGCTCGAACAGCAGCGCAACGAAATCATGTCCAAGCGCCGCCACGGCATGGGGTTCCTCGGCCTCGGTTCCACGCTGGCGATGCTGAAGCTTCGCTACGGCTCGGACGAAGCGGTGAAGTTCACCGAAGACGTCTCGCGCGAAATGGCGCTGGCCGGTTGGGAAGTGGCATTGGAACTCGCGAAGGAAAAGGGTTCGGCGCCGGTGCTGCAGCAGGACTACACCGTCACCGGCGACATGCTGCGCAAGCGTCCGGAGATGGCGCGCGACGGCTACAAGGCCGGGGATTCGATTCCCGGCCGCGTGCTGCACGCGAAGTATTCGCGCTACATGCAGCGGGTCGCCGACGTTGCGCCGGAATTGGTCGATGCGCTCGCCGAAACCGGTGCCCGCTTCACCCATCACACCTCGATCGCACCCACCGGCACGATTTCGCTGTCGCTGGCCAACAATGCGTCCAACGGCATCGAACCTTCGTTCGCGCACAGCTATTCGCGCAACGTGATCCGGCCGGGCAGGAAGACCAAGGAAAAGATCGAGGTGATGAGCTATGAACTCCTGGCCTACCGCGCGCTGATCAACGCCGATGCCAAGCCGGGTTCCGACGAGCCCAGCGAAAAACTGCCGGACTACTTCGCGGCCGCCGACGACATCAGTCCCATGCAGCACGTCGACATGCAGGCCGCCGCGCAGAAGTGGGTGGATTCCTCGATCTCCAAGACCGCCAACGTGCCGACGGATTATCCCTACGAGGACTTCAAGGACATCTACTTCCACGCCTACAAGAAGGGCCTCAAGGGTTGCACCACCTTCCGCTTCAACCCGGCCGCGTTCCAGGGCGTGCTGGTGAAGGACGCCGACCTTGCCAACACCACCTATCGTTTCGAGCTCGAGGACGGCAGCGTAGTCGAGGTCAAGGGCAACGAGGAAGTCGAGTACGACGGCGAGATGCACACCGCCGCGAACCTGTTCGATGCCTTGAAAGAGGGTTACTACGGGAAGTTCTGAGCCGAGTGATCGACAAGCTGCATCCGGAGATGCTGTCGTGGAAAGTCAGGCCATGGAGGGCCGTTCTGGTACTCCATGGCCGAAGGTGCTGCAGTTGAACGAAGCGCACGCCGAGGCAGCGATCAGGGATGATCGCAAAGAAATGTCCGTTCTGGTGCCCATGTTGCGGCACCTGATCAACTCGGAGCATTCGAAAGCAGCGATCAAGGATGATCGCAAGATAATTTTTGTGTGAGAATGCGTCCACGGCGACGCGCGTCGCCGTTCAATGTTGCATCCAGTGGTCCACTGTCAACGATCCATCCGGAGGAGCATCCGATGAGCAACGAAACCACGTTCCCGTGGAGCATCACCGAAGAACCCGCGGCGCCTGCCGCGCCGGCCCCGGCCGCTGCTGCCAAACCGGCTGCCAGGAAACCGGCGAAGAAGAAAGCCGCCAAGAAACCGGCGGCGAAGAAGGCTGCCAAGGCCGCGAAGAAGCCGGCCAAGAAGGCTGCGAAGAAAACCGCGAAGAAAGGCGGCGCGAAAAAGGCCGTCAAGAAAGGCGCGCGCAAGGCTGCCAAGAAGGGCGGCGCCCGGAAAGCGGCCAAGAAGAGCGCACGCAAGGCCGTCAAGAAGGGCGGCGCCAGGAAGGCTGCCAAGAAGGGCGCGCGCAAAGCCGTGAAGAAGGGCGGCGCCCGGAAAGCCGCCAAGAAGACCACGAAGAAGGCTGCCAGGAAGGGCGGCGCGAAGAAGGCCGCCCGGAAAGGCGCCCGTCGCAAAAAGTAACAGGCCGCACGAGACGCCGGCCCAGTCGGGCCGGCGTCGTTTTTGAGCCACGTTTTTGAATCACCCGATTTGGAATCAGGTTTCTTTGGATCCGGCGCAGGAACGCACACCATGACCGTACGCATCAACAAGAAGATCAAGGGCTATCAGGTCCTCGGCAACGAGGCCAAGGCCGCGCCGGAAACACAACCCGAGACCACGCAGGCCGAAGCGTCCGCCACGACCGGGTTCAAGGTCATCCAGATGCACGAAAAGCTCGAGCGGCCGGAAGAGCTCGAGGGTTGCACCTACAAGATCAAGTCACCGCTGTTCGAGCACGCGCTGTACGTCACCATCAACGACATCGTGCTGAACGCCGGCACCGAATTTGAAATGCGCCGCCCCTTCGAGATTTTCATCAACTCGAAGAACATGGACCATTTCCAGTGGATCGTGGCGCTCACCCGCGTCATGAGCGCCGTGTTTCGCAAGGGCGGCGACGTCACCTTCCTCGTCGAGGAATTGAAGGTCGTATTCGATCCACGCGGCGGCTACTTCAAGGCCGGCGGCGTGTACATGCCCTCGATCGTGGCCGAACTCGGCGACATCATCGAAACCCACCTGACCGCGATCGGCCTGCTCAAGGGCGCCGAACTTTCCGATGCACAGAAGGCGTTGATCGCCGAAAAGCGCGCCGCCTTCGAGCGCAAGAGCGCAAAAAAAAACTCTGAAGTAAGCACCGCCGGTGAAATGGGCGGGGCGATGGTTGGTGAAGACACCGGCAAATACGCCGTACCCGCCGCGCAAGCCAACCCGCCTTCCGATGAATCCGCTGGCGCCTTCCCGCCCGGCGCCGCGATGTGCGGCAAGTGCAACACCCAGGCGCTGGTGCTGCTGGATGGTTGCCAGACGTGCCTGAATTGCGGCTA
>JAICIW010000157.1 GCA_025928735.1 Rhodanobacteraceae bacterium
CAAGCAGCTTCCGCACCCGGCCGATTGCGTCCACCAATGCATCGATCTCGGCTTCGGTGTTCCAGAACGCCACCGACGCGCCGCAGGTCGCAGCAACGCCATAAAACTGCATCAACGGATGCGCGCAGTGGTGACCGGAGCGCACGGCCACGCCCTCCTGGTCGAGCAGCGTCGCCAGGTCGTGCGCATGCGCGCCCTCGATCAGGAACGAGATGACCGCGGCCTTGCCCGGCGCGTTGCCGAAGATGCGCATGCCCGGAATGGCGCCGAGCCGCGGCGTCGCGTATTCCAGCAGCTCGCGTTCGCGTGCGGCGATGTTGGCCATGCCGATAGCCTGCAGATAGTCGATCGCGGCACCCAGTCCCGCAAACCCGGCGGTGTTCGGCGTTCCGGCCTCGAACTTGTGCGGCGAATCGGCGAACGTCGTTCCCTCGAACGATACGGTACGAATCATTTCGCCACCGCCGAAGAACGGCGGCATCACTTCCAGCAACTCTCGCCGCGCCCACAACGCACCGGTGCCGGTCGGACCGCACATCTTGTGGCCGGTGATGCAGTAAAAATCGCAGCCGATGGATTTCACATTGATCGGCAGATGTGGCGCAGCCTGCGAGCCATCCACCAGCAACGGGATGCCGCGCTTGCGGCACTCGCGCGCCAGTTCCTTCACCGGATTGACGGTACCCAGCACGTTGGAAACGTGCACGACGCCCGCGAACTTCACCTCCGGCGTCAACGCCTCGATGAACTTCTCGATGATCAGTTCGCCCGTTTCGGTGATCGGCGCGACCTTGAGATGCGCGCCCGTGAGCTTGCACACCAGTTGCCACGGCACGATGTCGGCGTGGTGTTCCATCGCGGTCACCAGCACCGCGTCGCCGGGCTTCAGTCGTGGCAACAGGAAACTGTAAGCGACCAGGTTGGTGGCCATCGTGGTGCCGGACGTCAGCACGACCTCGTCGCGATGATTGGCGCCAATGAACGCCGCCAGTTTGTCGCGTGCACCCTCGTAAAGCGCGGTTGCCTCTTCGCCCAACTGGTGCACCGCACGCGACACGTTGGCGTTGTGCTCGCGATAGAACGCATCCACCACCTCGATCACCTGGCGCGGTTTCTGCGAGGTGTTGGCGCTGTCGAGATACACCAGCGGTTTGCCGTGTACCTGGCGCTGCAGGATCGGGAAATCCTGCCGGACCTTGGACCAGTCGACCGGCGTCGCAACCATCGTTGCCTTCGCGGTTGCGCTCATGCTTCGGTCTCCGGCAATTGCTCGGCCAGCAACGTTTCGCAGAATTCACGCAGGCTCGCGGGCTGGATGCCGTCCAGCGTCACGGCGCAGAACGCCCGCACCAGCATGCGCCGCGCCGTGTCCAGCGGAATCCCGCGCGAGCGCAGGTAGAACAGCACGTTCTCGTCGAGCTGCCCGACCGTGGCACCATGATTGGCCTTGACCTCGTCGGCGTAGATCTCCAGCGCCGGGCGCGTGTCGATTTCGGCCGTCGGTGACAGCAGCAGGTTCTTGTTGTAGAAACCGCCGTCGGAACCATCGGCGCCGGGCTGCACCAGGATCCGGCCGTGCACCACGCCCCGCGCGCGGTCGCCGGCCACGCCGCGCCACAGCGAATCGCTCAGCGTGTCACGTCCGCGATGGGTCACCAGCACTTCGCTGTCGGCATGCTGGCGGCCGTCCAGCACGAATGCACCGCGGCTGGCGAAACGCGCCCGCGCGCCGGCAAGGTCCACGCGCAATTCGTGGCGCGCAAGTTTGCCGCCCAGTTCGAGCGCATGGAAATCGAGTTCCGCATGGTCGTGCAGCACGCAGTCGGTACGCCGAAGCAGCGTCGTATTCCGAGACGCGCGCTGGACGACCGTCCAGTCGAGGTGCGCGTTTGCACGCAAGGTGACGCCGCGCACGAGGTTCGCGAGATGCCCCGATGCGTCATCGCCCACGTGATGCTCGACGACCGCGAGCGAAGCGCCCTCGCCCAACTCGATCAGGTCGCGCAAATGCCAGCCGACAGCGCTTCCGGCGCTCGCACCGACATGCACGACGTGCAAGGGCTGCGAAGCGCGCACGCCATCGGCCACCCGCACGATCAGGCCATCCGCAGCGAGCGCACGATTCAGCAGCGTCAAGCCATCCTCGTCCTCGTCTGCGCGCGCAGCCAGCAGGAAGCGCAGCGGTTCGGATTGACGCTGCATGGCTTCCGACAAAGGCTGCAGGGTGAGGCCTTCCGGCAGGTTATCCAGCCGCGACAAATCGACACGAAATGTGCCATTCACGAATACGGCGCGCGGGCCCGCGCAACCATCCAGCCGCAGCAGGTCATCTGCGACGGAACGGCTTGCGGCGTCCTCGTCACATGGCGCATAGGCTTGCTGCTGCAGCGCACGCAGCGCGGTGTATTTCCACAACTCTTCGCGGGTGTCGGGCAGGCCCCGTTCCATGAAAGCGCGCAGCGCTTGATGACGCGCGTCGTCCAGCCAGGCAGGGCCGCAGCCCGGCGGACGTGCCGCCGCGGCAGCCTGCATGGATTCGAAGAATGGCGTTGCCATGCTGCTCACGCTTGCGCTTCCGCCGGCGTGCGGTCGCGCACCCAGGCATAGCCGTGTGCTTCGAGTTCCTTCGCCAGCGTCGCATCGCCGCTCTCGACAATGCAGCCATCGGCCAGCACGTGCACGAAGTCCGGCACGATGTAATCCAGCAGCCGCTGGTAGTGCGTGATCACGAGAAAGCTGCGTTCCGGCGAGCGCAGGCGGTTCACGCCCTCGGCGACCTGCTTCAGCGCGTCGATGTCGAGTCCGGAATCGGTTTCGTCGAGGATCGCGAGACGCGGCTCCAGCACGGCCATCTGGAACACCTCGTTGCGCTTCTTCTCGCCACCCGAAAAACCTTCGTTGACCGCGCGGTTCAAAAGATCGGGCGTCATGCCCATTTCCTTGACCCGCTCGCGCACCAGCTTCAGGAACTGCATGGAATCCAATTCTTCCGCACCACGCGCCTTGCGCTGGGCGTTCAACGCCGCACGCAGGAAATAGGTGTTGTTGACGCCC
The DNA here is from genome assembly GCA_025928735.1 of Rhodanobacteraceae bacterium. Taxonomy (GTDB): domain Bacteria; phylum Pseudomonadota; class Gammaproteobacteria; order Xanthomonadales; family Rhodanobacteraceae; genus 66-474. Next base: position 3,055 of record JAICIW010000157.1, read on the forward strand.
GGGATTTCGACCGGGTACTGGAACGCGAGGAACAGGCCGGCGGCAGCGCGCACTTCGGGTTCCATCTCCAGCAAATTATTGCCGTCGAACGTGACCGTGCCTTGCGTCACTTCGTAACCCGGGCGGCCTGCCAGCACATTGCCGAGCGTGGACTTGCCGGCACCGTTCGGGCCCATGATGGCGTGCACCTCGCCAGATTTTGCTTCCAGCGAAAGGCCCTTCAGGATTTCCTTGCCGGCGACGCGGGCGTGGAGGTTTTCGATTTTCAGCATGTCGATTCCTGTTTTCTTGCGAGCAGCCGTCCCTGGTGCGTGGCGCCGGTGCGGCCATCCATGGCCACCCGTTCGTAGCGACGCGTGATGCCTCTGGCATCACGCAAGCGCCGCTCCTCACCCTCATCCGGCGCTGCGCGCCACCTTCTCCCGGAGAGAAGGAAACAGCGCTAGCCGATAGCGCCTTCGAGACTGACTTCCAGCAGCTTCTTGGCTTCCACCGCGAATTCCATCGGCAGTTCGCGGAACACCTGTTTGCAGAAACCATCGACGATCATCGATACCGCGTCTTCCTCGCCGATGCCGCGGCTGCGGCAATAGAACAACTGGTCGTCGGAGATCTTCGACGTGGTCGCTTCGTGTTCGACGATTGCGGTGGGATTCTTCACTTCCATGTACGGGAAGGTATGCGAACCACACTTCTTCCCGATCAGGATGGAATCGCAGCGGGTGTGGTTGCGCGCGTTCAGCGCGCCCTTCTCCACCTTCACCAGCCCGCGATAGCTATTCTGGCTGCGGCCGGCGCTGATGCCTTTGGACACGATCTTGGATTTGGTGTCGCGGCCGATGTGGATCATCTTGGTGCCGGTGTCGGCCTGCTGGTAATTGTTGGTCAGTGCCACCGAATGGAACTCGCCGACCGAACGATCGCCGCGCAACACGCAACTCGGGTATTTCCAGGTGATCGCGGAGCCGGTTTCGACTTGCGTCCAGGTGATCCGCGAATCGTCGCCACGGCATTCGCCGCGCTTGGTCACGAAGTTGTAGATGCCGCCCTTGCCGTTCTCGTCGCCCGGATACCAGTTCTGCACCGTCGAGTATTTGATATTGGCTTTTTCCAGCGCCACCAGTTCCACCACCGCCGCGTGCAACTGGTTTTCGTCGCGCATCGGCGCGGTGCAGCCTTCGAGGTACGAAACGGTCGAAGCTTCCTCGGCGATGATCAGCGTGCGTTCGAACTGGCCGGTGTGGCCGGCGTTGATGCGGAAGTACGTGCTCAATTCCATCGGGCAGCGCACGCCCTTCGGGATGAACACGAACGAGCCGTCCGAGAACACCGCCGAATTCAGCGCCGCGAAGAAGTTGTCGCCCTGCGGCACCACCGTGCCGAGATACTGGCGCACCAAGTCACCGTGTTCGCGAATCGCCTCGCTCATCGAGCAGAAGATCACGCCGACTTTCGCAAGCTGATCGCGCGCGGTGTTGGCGACCGACACCGAATCGAACACCGCGTCGACCGCCACGCCCGCGAGCTTGGCACGCTCGTGCAGCGGCACGCCCAGCTTGTCGTAGGTTTCCAGCAGTTTGGGATCGACTTCGGCCAGCGACTTCGGCTTGTTCTTCGGCGCCGAGTAATAACTGATCGCCTGGAAATCGATGGCACCGAGTTTCAGGTGCGCCCAGTTCGGCGGCGTCATCTTCAGCCAGCGACGATAGGCGGCCAGCCGCCATTCGGTCATCCACTCCGGCTCTTCCTTGATCGCGGAAAGCGCGCGGATGGTGTCCTCGCCGAGGCCCGGCGGCAGGCTGTGCGATTCGATGTCGGTGACGAAGCCGGCGCCGTAGCGGCGCGACAACGCGGCCTGGACTTCGCCCGGTTGGGTTGCCATCAGGTTCTCCTTCATGCTCTCGCGCCGTGCGCGCGCGCCGGCTGGCGCCGCAACATGTCGGCCAGGCTCACGCCGCGCAGCGCGTCGCCGATCGCGGCGCCGACGCCCTGCCAGTCGCGCGCCACCGCGCAGTACGACTGGCGCTCGCAACCCGCGTGGCCGACGCTGCACGCGGTCAGGCCGATCGGGCCGTCCAGCGCTTCCACGATTTCCGCCAGCGAGATGTTTTGTGCGGGTTTGGCCAGCCGATAACCGCCCGCAGCCCCGCGAAACGATTCCACCAGCCCGGCACGCGCGAGCTGCTTCAACAATTTGCTGACAGTCGGCAGCTCCAGATGCGCTTCCTCGCCGACCTGTGCCGCCGGCACCACCTCGCCCGGATGGCGCGCAAGGCAGGCCATCACCACGGAGGCGTAATCGGCAAGACGGCTGACGCGGATCATGCGCGGCTTCGACGGCGAATAAGTACCAATATGGTACTGTTTACAACGCCACGTCGCAAGGCGACCCACGACCCAGCAGGGTTATGCCGCCTTCGGACGACGCATCATGATCGCAAGCAGATCCGTGATGCGATCGCGCAACTGGCGGCGGTCGCAGATCATGTCGATGGCGCCGTGCTCCAGCAGGAATTCGGAACGCTGGAAACCTTCCGGCAGCGTCTCGCGCACGGTCTGCTCGATCACGCGCGGACCGGCGAAGCCGATCAGCGCCTTCGGTTCGGCGATGTGCACGTCGCCCAGCATCGCGAGGCTGGCCGAGACGCCGCCGGTGGTCGGATGCGTCAGCACCACGACGTACGGGAGGCCCGCGGTGCGCAGGCGGGCGAGTGCGGCCGAGGTCTTGGCCATCTGCAGCAGCGACTGCAGGCCTTCCTGCATGCGTGCGCCGCCGGTGGCGGTGAAGCACACCAGCGCGGTCTTGTCGCGCAGGGCGGCTTCGGCGGCGCGGGTGAATTTCTCGCCCACGACCGAGCCCATCGAACCACCCATGTAGCCGAATTCGAACGCGCAGGCGA
>JAICIW010000261.1 GCA_025928735.1 Rhodanobacteraceae bacterium
CGCCCGGGTACCAGGCGATCGCGCTTCGCCGGATTATTTCTGACCGACCCGCACCGTCAGGCTTTGCGCGGCGGTGCCGACCGGTCCGTGACGGTCGCTGAGGATGGACAAGGTTTCGCCAAGTCCGCTCGGACCGAAATTCACGCGCGTATCGAAACCGACCCATCCGGCTTCTGGCTGGCGCAAGAAGTGGACAGTGAGGTCCACGTTGGCGAAGAACACGCTGCCGGGGTGTTGGCGGACGACCAGCCCGTTGGCGGTATCGACCAGTTTCAGGAAACCCGCGACCGGCGGATCGGTTTCTCCCGCCACCAGCGGGCAGCGCGTGCGCAGCCAGCTACGCCCGCGGCCCGGCCTGACGTCCGCATCCTGGCGCGCTTCCAGCGAGCCGATGAAGCCGCCGCTCCAGACCGACGAGAACGCCAGCGGATGCATGGCTTCGGGCGGCGGCATCATCGCCCATTCGATGCCTTGCACCTGCGTGGTGTCCGAGGCCAGGAGCCGCCAGATGCGCGCGCGGATGCTGGTCCGGTCGCCATGCCGCATGCTGGCTTCGATCAGCTCGATGGACCGGCCCGGCCGCACCACTTCGACGTCGATGGTGAATTCACCGGAATGAATCACGCCGAGCACATCGAACGACGCACGCGATACCAGCTTGTCGCTCGGCAGGCGGCGTTCGACTTCCGCCAACACCAGGCCGGATGCCGGCGCCAGGTGTTGTTCGCCGGGTTGCCAGGCCCCCTGTGCGTGCAGCGTGGATGCGAAACGGTGTTCCCCGACGCGCACATAGAACGCGTCGGGGTACGCCTCGCCGGCCTGGCCGAGGTGGAGGTTCGCGGCACCGGACATCTGTCCAGTTTACCGTGTCGGTGCCTCCATCCGATTGCACGACGCGCGCGCAACCGCCGCGTCGCGATCCTCATGCGCCGATGTTCCGCAACCGCCCCGTTGAAGGCTGCGCTCAACCGACTGGAACGCGCGAGGATCGGGACGCCGGAAGGGCCCGGTACGCCAAGCTTGTTGCCGATCGCGGTCAGCCCGGCATGTCCTCCAGTTCCACACCGCGGGTTTCGCGCACGAAGCGGAGCACGAACAGCAACGAGAGCAACGCAAAGAACGCATAAAGGCCATACGAGAACGGCAGGCTGAACTGGGCCATCGGCGGGAAGCTGCTGGTGATCGCGAAATTGGCCAGCCACTGCGCCGCCGCGGCCACCGCCAATGCCATCGCGCGGATGCGATTGGGGAACATCTCGCCCAGCAGCACCCACACCACCGGTCCCCAGCTCACGCCGAAAAAGACCACGTACAAGTTGGCCGCCACCAGTGCGACCGGACCCCATGCCCCGGGCAGGCTCACCGTCGTACCGCTGCCGGTCGCCTGGGCGAAGCACACCGCCATGACGGCAAGGGTGACCAACATGCCTGACGAACCGATCACGAGCAGCGCCTTGCGTCCGATGCGGTCGATCAGCGCGATGGCCACCAGCGTCACCAGCACGTTCACGATCGAGGTGATGACCGTGAGCATGAACGAGTTGGATTCGCTGAATCCGACAGAATTCCACAGCGTCGTGGAGTAATAGAAAATCACGTTGATGCCGACGAACTGCTGGAATACCGACAGCACGATGCCGACCCAGACGATCGGCAGGAACCCCCCGCGCCCGCCGATCAGGTCGCGCCAGCGCGGCTTGTGCTCGCGCCTCAGGCTGATCTGGATGTCACTGAGCTTTTTCTGGAACGCCGCCTCGGAACCCAGCGCCAGCACGCGCCGCAAAACGCCGAGCGCCTCCTCGTTGCGGCCGCCCGCCACCAGGTGCCGCGGTGACTCCGGCACGCTGAACGCCAACCCGCCATAGATCAACGCAGGAATCACGCCCACGATGAACATCCAGCGCCACGCGCCGACGCCGAACCACAATGTATTGGCGGCGCCTCCCGCGGCATGGGCCAACGCCGCGTCACTCAGCAGCGCCACGAAGATGCCGAGCACGATCGCCAACTGCTGCATCGAACCGAGCCGCCCGCGTATCGAGGCCGGCGATATCTCGGCGATGTAGGCTGGCGCCACCACCGAGGCCATGCCGACGCCGATCCCGGCGATCACCCGCCAAGCCATCAGCCACGCCACCGAACCGGCCAAGCCGGCGCCGACCGCGCCGGCAGCCAGCAATATCGCGGCGACCTGCATCGTGCGCACACGTCCGAAGCGATCCGCCAGGCGGCCTGCGTACCAGGCGCCCAGCGCCGAGCCGAGCAGGGCGATGGATACCGCGAATCCGGTGAGCGCCGCACTCAGCCCGAAGGCTGCGCGCAGGGAATCCACCGCGCCATTGATGACGGCGGTGTCGAACCCGAACAGGAAGCCACCGAGTGCGGCCGCGGCCGCGATCAGCACCACGCGCAAGCTGGTATGCCGGGATGGATCTGCAAGGGTCGGGGAAGGCGTGTTCATCGGGCGTGTCCTCGTTGGGGCGCTTGGGGATGGATTTGCCTGGGTGATTTGCCGGTCGCTCAGTGCGCCGACGCGGCCTGTTTCGCGGGTGCCGCCTCGCAACCGCCGTCGGCGGCGATGAGGGCCCCCATCTTCAGGTACACGCCGTTGGTCCAGCCGAAGCCGATCACGTTGGTCTTGTAGCCTGCGGTGATCTTCACGTCGGCGTTGCCCAGCACCATGTTGTATTTCTCGCGTATGGTGCCGTCCTTCGCGAGGCTGCGATCGACGGTGCCGGTGAACGCGCACGAGATGCGCCGCGCGTCGGCATCGAAACCGTAATCCTGCAGGCCTTTCACCGCGATCCAGTTGGTGGGCGCCCAGCCGAACGGCGCATCCCATTGCGCGCCGGTGTCGCGCGTGCTCATCGCCAGCCCGCCGCGGTGTTCGAACAGCTTCAGTTGTTTGGTCAGCGCCGCGGCTTGCTGTTTCGATGCCGCGCCCGCCCACAGCGGGTAGAACATCGTCAGGTACGGATCGGTGGAAGCCGCGCCTTTGACGAAATCGTAATCCATGTAGCGACCCTGGTCCGGGTGCCACAGGTACTTGTCGATGGCCGCACGGCGCGTTTCGGCGGCGCGCGCCCAGCGCTCGGCATCGGCTGTATTGCCAAGCTCCTTCGCGAACGCTTCGAGATCGCGCTCGTAGCGGTACAGCAAGCTGTTGAGGCCCACGCCCGCGTAATGATGGGTGGAACCACCCCACGGCCCGAAGTGGAAATCGGTGTCGAACCCGGATTCGCGCATCGCGCGGTCACCGAGATAGTAGTCGGCGGTGAGGCGATAGCCATCCAGCCAGTCGCCCGCGCAGACCTTCGATTTCGTGACGTCGCAACTGGTCGCCTTCAAGGTTTCGAGTTGCGCCTGGTCAGGGTGCTGCGGCGCCTTGATGAGATAACCCGGATTTTGCGATGGGTGCGCCAGCAGCCAGCGGATCACGCCGACGTAGTAGTCGCTGTTCTGTGCCTCGATAACCGGACCGTCACCGAAATCGAGATACCGCGACAATCCGGTATCGCCGGCGAGATGCGGCTTGCGCGTCCAGATTTCGTAGTTGCGCACCGCCAGCGGATAGGCGCGCACCAGCCATTCGCGCTTGGCCTTCGCATCGGGAAAGCTGGCCGGATCGTCCAGCACCGCCACCATCATCGCGCTCAGCAGCGGCGGCTGCGAACGGGTCAGGTAATAGGTCCGGTTGGCGTTCAAGACGGCGCCGTAGTGCTCCACTTCGTAGAGCGCGTTGTCGACCATGTCGAGCGCGAGCTTCTGATGGTGATCGGCGACCAGCCCGAGCACGATGAAATAACTGTCCCAGCCGTACATTTCGTTGAACATGCCGCCTGGTACGACGTACGGATGCGGGACATAAAGCAGGCCCTGCGCAGGCAGGGTGGTCGGATCGAAATCGCC
>JAICIW010000200.1 GCA_025928735.1 Rhodanobacteraceae bacterium
TCGGCAATCGAACGCGCGAGGGTGTCGAGATTGCCGAGCTTGTATTTGCCGGGCAGCACCGCGCCCCAGCTGCGGGTGAAGTACTCGTGGTAACGCTTCACGCTCGCGCCGGCGAGGATGTTGCAGCTGAGGATGCGCAGGGTGTTGTCGGCCGGCGCTGCGGCGGGCTGGGAATTCATGACCGGATCAGCCTAGCACTTTGTCGGCGTACGCCGCGTGACGGCGCGCGCGTCTCAGTGTTGCCCGGCCTGCCGGGCCATCCACAGGCCGACCTGTTGCAATTGGGCGTAGCTCTTGATTTCGGCGCTGCGCATCAGTGCGACGAACGGCGCGTCCTGCGCGTTGCTGGCACGACGCCCGACCACCAGCGTGGGCGTGGCATCGATGCCCCAGCCGATCTCGGTGTGCTGGTCGTCGGTCATCTGCTTGGTGGTTGCCGCGCTGGTGGCCGCGGCCATGAACTTCTGCGGATCCACGCCGTGGCGGCCGTACCAGGTCGCCATGTCCTGCAGTGAATTGAGCGGGTAGTGTTCCAGCATCGCCTGGAACATCGCGTCGTGGGTCTGCTCCAGCACGCCGAGTTGCCTCGCCGCGTAGAACGCCTGTGCGTAGGACATCCAGGCGGCGCTGAACACCGCCGGCATGTAGCGCACCTCGACGCCCTTCGGCAGCTCGGCGCGCAGTTTGTCCATGTACGGCGCGAATTCCGCGCAATGCGAACAGCCGTAGGAAAACACCTCGACCATTTCCACCGGGCCGGTGGGTTGCGCCTGCCCGTCCGGAAGCTTCAGGGCGACGTATTCCTTGCCTTCGCTGAATTGCGTGGAAGCCGCGGGAACCGGGGTCTCGGGGCTGGCCGCGGCTTGCGCGGAGGCCGCCACTGCGCTCGCCGTCGGACTGCCCTCGTTATGCGCCGAACACGCGGCGGTGAGCAGCAGGCCGCATGCGAGCAACACACCACGGATCATGCGCGCCGGGCTCATCTCACTTGGCCTTCTTCGCGGCCAATTCCTTGTTCGCCAGATACAGCGTCAGGTCCACGGCCTGCTGCGCACCACCCGCCGAAACGGGCGTCAGGCGCCACTTGCCGTCGATCACGATGGTCGGGGTACTGTCCGCACCCCACGCCATGATCTGCTGATCGGCGCGTTTCATTTCCAGGTTGATCGCGAACGAGTTGGCGGTCGCGACGAACTCCTCCGGCTTGGCGCCGAACTTGCCATAGAACTTGGCGACGTCCTCGATCTTGGGGAGGCTGGCCTCGGCCTTGGGACGCTGGGTAGCCGGATCGTAGGTGGCGAGCGGACCGTTGGGGCCCCAGATCGCCTTGAACATGGCGTCGTGCGATTGCTGATTGTCCAGCCCCAGCGCCTTGGCGGTGAAATATGTGCGCTGGAACACGGGCCAGTCTTCATTGGGGTGCCAGCTTGCCGGCACGAACTGCAGCACCGTGCCCGCGGGCAATTCGGCGCGCAGCTTGTCGATGTAGGGCTCGAACTGGTTGCAGGCGGGGCATCCGAACGAGAACACTTCGGTCACCACGACCTTGTCGGGCTGGCCGGTCGGCTGCGGATTCTGGATCGCGAAATACTGTTTGCCTTCGGTCCACTGCTGCGGTGTCTGCGCGAACGCGACGCCGGCGATGGTGGCCAGCAACAAGAACACAGCGGTGCGTTTGATCATGCTCGGATCCCCACGTTTCGGAACAACGGCCGGCGAGTGTGCCGGCCCCTTCCTGAATTCGACCGCGCGCAGGCGCGGCGGGTTCAATCGATGGCGTTGGGCCTGGTCGTGGCCTTGGTTTCCGGCGCGGCGTGCAGGCCTTCGACGTAGCTCGATACCGCGGAAATGTCCTGTTCCGTCAGGTGCTGGGCGATCGCCGGCATGATCTTGGCGTGCGTGTCACTGCCCCAGCTCGCGCCATCGTGCCAGGCCTTCAATTGTGTCTGCACGTAATCGGCGTGCTGGCCGCCGATGTTCGGCACGCGCCAGCCGGGATTGCCGGCCCCATCCGGACCGTGGCAGGCCATGCAGGCCGGGATGCCGCGGCTGGCGTCGCCGTCGCGGTAAAGTTTCTCGCCATCGCTGGCCAGCTTCTCGTCGGCCACGCCCGGCAGGCGCTTCTGCGCGGCGAAGTACGCACCGACGTCGTGCATGTCCTGCGGCGCAAGCGTGGACGCCATGCCCTGCATGATCGCGTTCTGGCGGGTCCCGCTCTTGAAACGCATCAACTGGCTGACGATGTATTGCTCGTTCTGGCCGGCGAGCTTGGGATACTGCGGGTCGGTGGAGTTGCCGTCCATGCCGTGGCAGGCGCCGCACGCGGCGGCCTTGGCCTGGCCCGCCTTGGCGTCGCCGGGCCGGGTCTTCACCGATTGAAGCTGCGCGAGCGCGGCTTCCGCGGCCTTGGACGCGTTTTCCGTGCTGGATGGTGCGGCGGTGCTGGATGCACTGGCGGGCGCGCTCGTGGCCGACGCGGGCGCCGAGGTGGCCGCGTTCGACTCGGCTTGGGTCTGCGGCGCGGACAATGCCACCGCGACCGGCGCCGAGGTGGCGAGCATGACAATGACAGCTGCTGAGCGCCGGAAACCCATAGAATCCTCTCTCCCGTAAGGCATGAGCACCGGCAACAGGGCCGGCGCGAACCGCGGGATTATCGCCGCGGCAGGAAAGGTGGTCAAACGTGCAGGCATCCGATAACCCCCTCCGCGGCGCGGCGTTCGTGCTGGCGGCGCATCGTCCCGACCAGTTGCCGCCCGACACCGGTGCGGAAATCGCATTCGCCGGGCGCTCCAACGCCGGCAAGTCCAGCGCGTTGAATACGTTGGTTGGACAAACCGCTTTGGCGCGCACCAGCAAGACCCCGGGGCGCACCCAGCAACTGGTGGTGTTCGCGCTGCCGGACGGGCGCCGACTGGTCGACCTGCCGGGTTATGGATACGCCAAGGTGCCGCCCAGCTTGCGCGATCACTGGCGGCAGGCGATCGATCATTACCTGCGCAAGCGCCAGTCGCTGCGCGGGCTGGTGCTGATCGCCGACATCCGTCACGCACTCACGCCGTTCGATCGCCAGATGCTGGCCTACTGCACCGAGATCGAGCTGCCGTGCGTGGTGCTGCTCAGCAAGGCCGACAAGCTTTCGCGCGCCCAGGTGCACACGCGCCAGCGCGAGGTCGATGCGGAAATCGCGAAGCAACACTGGCGCGCGCAGACGATCGCGTTCTCGGCACCGGCCGGAACGGGGCTCGAGGAAGCGCGCACTGCGGCGGCGGGGTTGCTGGGCGAGGTGAGAGAAACGTAAAGGGCTTTTTGGACACGGATCGCCAAGGATTTTCAAAGAGACTTGCCGCTTTTGCTCTACCGCGGTCATCCGCTTTGATCCGTGTCAAAAGCGCTTGCCCTGAAGATCACGCGTCGCCATCCACTTGCGCTACGCGTGACGCCACCCCATCTTGATCGCCTTGCTCCATCTCAAGGCTTGCGCATGTCCGGTCCCAGCCACGTTGCCGAACAACCGATCGAACGGCGCGCGCAACTCGTGGAATATCTCGCCGCTGGCGGCAGACCGGCGACGCAATGGAAGATCGGTACCGAACACGAAAAGTTCGTGTTCCGCACGGACGACTTGCGGCCACCGCCATATGAGGGCGAGCGCGGCATCGGCGCCTTGCTGAAAGGCGTCGCCGGCTGCGGCTGGGATCCGGTCGAGGAAGACGGCAACGTGATCGCGTTGTCGCGCGGCAATGCTTCGGTGACACTGGAACCCGCCGGCCAGCTCGAACTTTCCGGCGCGCCGCTGGAAACCATCCACCAGACCTGCTGCGAAGTGCAGGAACACCTCGATTGCGTGCGCCGTGCGGCCGAACCGCTGAAGCTCGGCATCCTCGGCATGGGCTTCCAGCCGAAATGGAAGCGCGACGAAATGCCGTGGATGCCCAAGGGCCGCTACGCGATCATGCGCAGCTACATGCCGACGGTCGGTTCGCTCGGCCTCGACATGATGACCCGCACCTGCACCGTGCAAGTGAACCTCGACTTCGCCGACGAAGCCGACATGGTGAAGAAATTCCGGGTGTCGCTGGCGTTGCAGCCGATCGCGACCGCACTGTTCGCCGATTCGCCGTTCACCGAAGGCCAGCCGAACGGCTTCCAGAGCTACCGCTCGCAGATCTGGACCGACACCGACCCCGATCGCACCGGCATGCTGGATTTCGTGTTCGCCGACGGTTTCGGTTTCGAGCGTTACGTCGATTACCTGCTCGACGTGCCGATGTATTTCGTGCATCGCCACGATCACTACATCGATTGCGCCGGGCAATCGTTCCGCGACTTCCTCGAAGGCAAATTGCCCGCGCTGCCGGGCGAGAAACCCACGCTGCGCGACTGGTCCGATCACATGACCACCGCGTTTCCGGAGGTGCGCCTGAAGCAATATCTTGAAATGCGCGGCGCCGACGGCGGCCCGTCCAATCGCCTGTGCGCGCTGCCGGCGTTCTGGGTCGGGTTGCTGTATGACACCACCGCGCTGGACGCCGCGTGGGATCTGGTCAAGGATTTTTCGATGGCCGAGCGCAATGCCTTGCGCGATGGCGTCCCGAAGCACGCGTTGAAGCTGCCGTTCCGCGATGGCAGCGTGCGCGACCTCGCCTTGCGCGCGCTGGAAATCGCGGGGCAGGGCCTGAAGCGCCGCGCGAAACTGAATCGCAACGGCGCGGACGAGGCGATGTTCCTGCAGCCGTTGATCGAATTCGCCGAGGCCAACCAGACCCCGGCCGAGCGCAAGCTGGAGCTGTTCCGCACCGAGTGGAACGGCAGCGTGGACCCGGTGTTTCGCGAATTCGCGTACTGACATTCCTGCGCCGGCCCGGTGCAGGCGTCCGGGGGAAACTTGCTCGGGAAGCTCTGATTTTGCTCGTCATCCCGGAATCGCGAAGCGATATCCGGGACCCAGCGACGTTGCATTTCAGCGCGTTGCGCAAAA
>JAICIW010000435.1 GCA_025928735.1 Rhodanobacteraceae bacterium
GCGCTGCCGAACGTTGCGGCGGAAACCATCCCTCCGGAGCGGCTGTTGTGAGAAGTCGCGCCATGGATGGCCGGCTCTTGATCTTCGCCGGCAGGGATGCCGGCTGAAGAAAATGCGCGCGGCAGGTACGGCGCGAGATGCGACTTCACCGCGCACGGACCCACGCCGGGGCCGCCGCCGCCGTGGGGGATGCAGAAGGTCTTGTGCAGGTTGAGGTGCGACACGTCCGAACCCCAGCGGCCGGGGCGTGCGACGCCGCACAGCGCGTTCAAGTTGGCGCCATCGGTGTAAACCTGGCCGCCGTGCTGGTGCACGATCTCGCAGATTTGTGCGATCTCTTCCTCGAACACGCCGTGCGTGGACGGGTAGGTCAGCATGATCGCGGCCAGGCGATCGGCGTATTTTTCGGCCTTGGCGCGGATGTCTTCGACATCCACGTTGCCGTTGGCGTCGCACTTGGTCACCACCACCGTCATGCCGCACATCTGAGCGGAGGCCGGATTGGTGCCGTGCGCGGATTCGGGAATCAGGCACACTTCACGCTGCGCCCGGCCGTTGGCATGGTGGTACGCGCGGATCGCCAGCAGGCCCGCGTATTCGCCCTGCGCGCCGGCGTTCGGCTGCAGGCTGACCGCGTCGTAGCCGGTGATCGCGATCAACTGCGCTTCGAGGCTGTCGATCAACTCGCGGTAACCGCGCCACTGCTCGGCGGGCGCCAGCGGATGGATGTTGGAAAACTCGGGCCAAGTGACCGGGATCATCTCGGCCGTCGCGTTCAACTTCATGGTGCACGAGCCGAGCGGGATCATGCTGCGGTCGAGCGCGAGATCCTTGTCGGCAAGCTGGCGCAGGTAGCGCAGCATCTCGTGTTCGCTGCGGTAGCTGTTGAACACCGGGTGCGTCAGGAAATCCGACGTGCGTTTCAGCGACGCGGGCAGCGCGTCGGCGGTTTCGCGGTCCAGCGCGTCGATGTCGTCGATGCGCGCACCGAACAGCGCGGCAAGCTGGTGCACGTCGTCGCGCGTGGTGGTCTCGTCCAGTGCGATCGCCAGCGATTGGTCGTCGATGCGGCGCAAATTGATGTGCGCGGCATTGGCCATCGCGTGGATGGTGTGTGCGTCGATGCCGGTGACGTGCAGGGTGTCGAAGAAGTCGCCGCCAACCTTGATGCCGGCCTTGTGCAACGCGGCCGCGAGAATCGCGGCGAGGCGGTGCGTGCGGCGCGCGATTCGGGTCAGGCCTTCGGGACCGTGGTACACCGCGTACATTGCCGCCATCACGGCCAGCAGCACCTGCGCCGTGCAGATGTTGGACGTCGCCTTTTCGCGGCGGATGTGCTGTTCGCGCGTCTGCAAGGTCAAACGGTAGGCATTGTTGCCTTGCGCGTCCTTGGATACACCGATCAGGCGTCCCGGCATGGAGCGCTTGAAGGCGTCGCGGCAAGCCATGAACGCCGCGTGCGGGCCACCGAAGCCGAACGGCACACCGAAGCGCTGTGAATTCCCGACCACGATGTCCGCGCCCCATTCGCCGGGCGGCGTGATCAGCGTCAGCGCCAGAAGGTCGGTCGCGACCGCGACCAGC
>JAICIW010000330.1 GCA_025928735.1 Rhodanobacteraceae bacterium
CCACACAATTCCGCGTACTCGTTCAGGACCTTTGCGTAATCGTCGCGGGCGTAGGTGAACAGGTACCAGTCTTGCCCCTTGTCGAACTTGCGCGGCTCGATCCATTGCGCCTTCGCGTTCCACAGCGGTGTCGTGCTGTCGTCGATGAAAGCGTATCCGTTGCGGCTCAGCAGGCCGGGTTCGGCTTTCGGCAGCAACACGTCGATGCCGGGGATGATGTCATTGACGGGGCTTGCCAGATCCTTGCCGTCGGCGGGCAGGTTTTTCGCGCTGACGTTGTCCAGCGAATAGGTGAGCCCGCCGAGGTTGCCGCCGTCGACCTGGCCGGGATGCCAGGCGCGCGTGCCGCCGTCGGCTTTCCATTTCACCCGCAGACTGGTCGCGGAAAACGCGCCGGATTGCAACCGGTAACGCAGCGTCATCGCGCCGGTGCTCACGACCAGCCAGCCGTTCTCCGTTTTCTGGCTGACATCGACGTGTGGCCAGTCGCGTTTCAGGACGACGGCGGTCGCGGCATCTGTGAAATGAGCGGACGGCGAATATTCCATCCTGACCAGCGAAGGCGTCAGGAATTCGAAACGCGCATGGCCTGCGACCACCTTCGTGGTGCCTTGCGGCGCGGCGAGTGCGCTGAGAGGCAGACCGATCCACGCGACCAGCAGCCACCGGCATGCATAACCAATACGGTGATGACGAACGGCCATGCCTACCTCCGATGTCTTGGAAAACACTGCAGTGGGCTCCGCTTCGAGCCATTGGTGCGGGCGTGTTGCGTCCGTTTCCCTGCCGCCTACGATTTCGGCAGGGCATTGAAGGCGATCACGATGCGCGGTTCGTCGCTTTCGTGCGGCTCCACGTAATGCTCCATCCAGCACGGGAACAACACCATCAGCCCGGCTTCCGGCGTGAGCTGGATGTCGCTGTAACCGTTCGGCACCGCGCCCTTGACGTAACCGTGCACGACACCCGGCCGCGGATCGCGGAACACGAAGCGTCCGGAACCGGGCGGCACCTTCAGATAGAACGATCCCGACAACAGGCAGCCTTCGTGCACGTGCAGGAAGTTGAAGCCGCCGCGATCGTGCAGGTTCACCCAGGATTGCAGGTCGAACGAAACGCCCACGACGCCCATTTCGCGCAGCGCATTGGCACAGCCCGTGTGCACGGCTTCGCGCAGCAGTGCAAAGATCGGTCGCTCCAGAAGCGTCATGTCGCCGCTGTTCCAGCCGCCGCGGTTGGTGCGGCCGGCGGGTTGCGGATTGGCGGCGCGCATACGCAACACTTCTGCGACCCATGCGTCGAGATGCCCCCGCAGGGCGGCCGGACGCGCCTGCCAAATCCGCGTCGCAAACAAGTCATAGGGCTGCAGGGCGGGCGCCGCGCCGAATGGCTGCACCACTACCCTTTCATCGTCGGCGGTTGTCACGGTGTCTCCCGAAGTCCAACATGGTTGGCGACTTGCATGGCCGGAGGACGAATATGCGGAAATTCGACCCGCGGATGCGTGCGTGGCTGATCGGTTGCCTGTTGCTGGTGATCGCGCATGCCGCGTTCGCGCGTCCGCCCTCTCCGCAGTCGTGGCAGCCCGACATCGACCGGTTGGTCGCTGATGATAGTGCGCATCCGCCGCCGCAGCATGGCGTGCTGTTCGTGGGCAGTTCCTCGATCCGGATGTGGACCACGCTGGCCGCGGATTTCCCCGGCGTGCCGGTGATCGATCGCGGTTTCGGTGGCTCCGCGATCGCCGATACCACGTACTTTGCCGATCGCATCGTCGTTCCCTACCATCCGCGCCTGATCTTGATGTATGCCGGCGACAACGACATCGCCGAGGGCTGCACGCCGCGGCAGGTGCTGGACGCATTCGAGACGTTCGTTGCGCGCGTCCGTCGCGACCTGCCAGAGGTCGCCGTCGCGTACATCTCGATCAAGCCGAGCATCGCACGCTGGTCGATGTGGCCACGCATGCGCGAAGCGAACCGCCTCATTGCCGCCTGGTCGCAAACGCAATCACGCGTGACATTCGTCGATGTGGCGGCGAACATGCGGGAGGCGAACGGCAAGCCGCGCGGCGCGCTGTTTCGCGACGACGGCCTGCACATGACACCGGCCGGTTATGCAGTCTGGGTGCGCGCACTGAAACCGGTCCTCGCAAACTACGGCTTCGCGACGCATTGACGCAATCCCTCGACCTGACGGCACGACCCTACCACTGCGCGTTGCGCGCAGCCGCCGGCCGGCGACGGAGCCAGTAGACTCCCGCTCTGGTTGCATCGGGCATCCCCATGAACATCGCGTCTCCCACGGCGCCGCCGCCCGTGCGCCGGTCGCTTTTCGCCAATCGCGATTTCAGCCTGCTGTTCGGCGGCAGCTCGATTTCCGCATTCGGCGACCAGTTCACGCTGGTGGCGCTGCCGTGGCTGGTATTGAAGCTCACCGGCAATCCGGCCGCACTGGGCCTCGTGCTGGCGGTGATGGCATTTCCGCGCGCGGCCTTCATGCTGATCGGCGGCGCGGTGGTGGACCGGATGTCGCCGCGGCGCGTGCTGCTCGGCGCGCGCGCCACCAATGCGGCGTGCATCGTGGTTCTCGCCGCGCTGGTGCTGGCCGGCGCCATCCAGATGTGGATGATCTATCTGCTGGCGCTCGGCATCGGCCTGTCCACGGCGTTCGCATATCCGGCAGGTTCCGCGATCCTCCCGCAACTGGTGCCGCTGCAGCAGTTGCGCCCGGCGAACGCGGCCTTCATGGGCATGCGCCAACTCAGCATGATCGGCGGCCCGGTGCTGGCCGGCTTCGTGATCGCGCTGGGCACACACCATCAGGTTTCCGCGCAGGCTTTGCCGGATGCGAGTGGGCTGGGCACGGCTTTCGGCATCGATGCGGGGAGTTTCGTATTCTCGCTGGTCTCGCTGGCGATGATCCGCATCCATGGCGATTCCCATCCGCCCGAGA